>DTUI01000022.1 GCA_012964205.1 Candidatus Thioglobus sp. | reverse complement strand
ATAAAATATCCAGACCCTGATTGAGCGCTTGTGTTGATGCAGGAAATTTATCGATTGATTGATTGAGTGTTTTTAATTGAGTTTTATCTTGAGTTTGTAAGCTAACAAAGCGCTTCAAACCTTTTGATAAGTTAAGCTCTAGCGCATCAGAGAATTGACGAAAATTATTCTCATCAATGCCGTAAGGCCAATCGTTAGTTTTTACAAAGTTTGGTGTTGAAGCGACTAATATCAATTGAGAAATGGTTATTTTAGTAGCAATTTTAATAGCCAATAGCCCGCCTAATGACCAGCCAAGTAGCATTGGATTTTCTGGCAGTATTTTGATGATTTCATCACACCAATCATCAATCCCGCCAGTGACATCATCACTACGACCATGACCAGGTAGATCAATTTTTGTAATGCGATATTGATTTTTGTATTGATCGATCAACTCGTTAAACAATTCAGAGTTAAACCCCCAGCCATGGAGTAATATTAAATCAGGCCCCGTGCCAATTGTTTGACTATAGAGCATTTTTAATGCATGCTAGCAGTTGTTCAATTTGGCTTTGAGTGTGATTAGCGTTAAGAGTAATGCGTAGTCTCTCTGTACCCTTTGGCACAGTTGGTGGGCGAATGGCGCCAACATAAAAACCCTGTTCAAATAAAGTCTGACTAATTTTCAGCGCCTTTTCACCGTCGCCAATAATTAGCGGCTGGATGGCGCTATGAGAATTTGAAATTGGAAGTCCGAGTGCTTCTTTAAAATTTCGGAAAAAATCAATATTAGCAAGTAGTTTGGCTTGTTGTTCGCCCGCTTTAATTAAGTCTAAGCTTTTGATTGTTGCTGTACAAATTGCAGGAGAAATAGCTGTTGTATAGATATAAGGGCGGGATTTTTGGATTAAAAATTCAATAAAGTCCTCATTTCCAGCAACAAAAGCACCCATTGTGCCTGCTGCTTTACCCAAAGTGGCCATATAAATTGAATTTTTTGGAATGTTGGGCTTAAAAATACCAAAGCCATGAGCGTCATCCTGCATCAAAATTGTATTAGAATCCTTTACGATTTTTTTCAAATCATCAATTTTTGCCTGATCACCATCCATGCTAAATACTGTGTCAGTCACAATCATGCCTGGACCTGATTGTTTAGCTAGTTTTTTTTCAAGCGACTGAATATTATTATGCAAATACCGTTGTAATGGTAAGTCAATGAGCTGGTTTGCATCAATTAATGAGGCGTGATTGAGTTTGTCTTGCAACACCCAATCCAGTTCACCCTTAAGTGCGGAGAAAATACCTAAATTTGCACTATAGCCAGCTGAAAATAGCAGGGTGCGCTCTTGCCCTGTATACTCAGCCAATGCATCTTCCAGATCATGATGGGCGCGTGAGTGTCCACTGACTAGATGTGATGCACCTGAGCCTACACCATGCGCATCAACACCCTTCTTAAAAGCCTCTTTAATTTGAGGGTGATTGGCAAGAGACAAGTAATCATTCGAGCAGAAATTAATCAATGATTTGCCGTTAATGGTTATCTGAGTATCTTGCGCACTTTCACTAATCTTTCTTGACCGATAAAGATGTTTATCTTTGAGTTCAATTAATATTTTAGAAAAATCCATAAATCTATTTTAATGCTTATTTATGCAGTGTAGAAGTGTAGAATCAAGTTATCTTAAATAGATTTTTTAGGAAAAATATGAAAAAAATTACCTCCCTTTTCATTGTTTTACTTTCCCTTATCACTTTTAATAATCCAGTTTTGGCTAGTGATGAAGAGCATCTTATTGAGTTTTTATCACACAAGGCGGCTCCTCTTGAGGTTGCTACTGATTTTGATATGATAATTGATCGGGCTGGTGAGCGTCAATTGGTGTTATTAGGTGAGTCATCACATGGAACGGTTGAGTTTTATTCATTGCGTGTAGAAATAACCAAACGCCTAATTAGTGAAAAGAAATTTTCTTTTGTTGCAGTCGAAGGTGACTGGTCTTCTATTGATCGACTCAACCAATACGTAAAGAATATGCCGGACGCTTTAAAGTCAGCCAAAGAGGTGCTGCTCAGCTTTGATCGGTGGCCCGAATGGATGTGGAAAAATCATGAAATTGAGCAACTGGCAGAATGGTTGAGAGAATATAACACAGGTCTGCCAGAAAATAAAAAAGTAGGGTTTCATGGGATGGATGTTTACGGACCATGGGATGCAATGGACAATCTGCTGGCATTTACAAAAAAATATTTACCGTTGTATCATAATGAAATACAGAGCAGATTGCAGTGTTTTGCCAAATATGATCGTAACGAATGGGCTTACGCTAAAGCCGTATCACGTGGAGGTTTTTCATGTCAACAGGGCATGATAGAGGTATCAAATCTTTTACGCACATTTGTCATAACCAATAATGCTTTTAAAGACAACGATTTTTTTCAAGCCGAGCAAAATTCCTTGATAGTAAAAAATGCTGAAGATTATTATCGTTTGGCCATTGATGACGATCTTGCTTCTTGGAATAGTAGGGTGCAACATATGTGGCTATCGGTAAAGCGCCTATTGTATTTTTATGGAGAAAATTCTAAAGGTGTAGTTTGGGCGCACAATACTCATGCGGGGGACTCTCGTGCTACATCAATGTATTCACAAGGCATTGTTAATATTGGAAGTCTCAGCAGGTATGAATTAGACAGATCGCAAGTATATATTGTTGGCTTTGGTACTAATGAGGGGCAAGTTTTAGCAGGAGACAGCTGGGGTGCAGACGTGGAAAAAATGCAGATTCCATCGGGCACTAAAGGTAGCTATGAAAATATACTAAGCAAGTTTAAGTTACATAATTTCTATTTTTTATTTGATGACAAAGATCGTAGAAATCCATGGCTGAGTCAATATCGAAAGCATAGGGCGATAGGTGTAGTTTATAACCCAGAAAATGATGCGTTAGATAATTATGTTCCAAGTATCCTTCCACAGCGCTATGATGCATTTATCTTTATCAGGCATACTAATCCATTAAAATTAATCGAATAGTTTTAAGAATAAAAAACTACCATTGAGATTTAGGTATTGGATCTCCAAGAATTCTGGATGTGGATAGTCAGTCAATTGAAAGCAGTTTAAATTTAAACAACTTTATAGAGCACAAATAATTAGCCAACTATAAGCTTATGATTTGTATTGAGAGATTGCTGAGTGCGTATAATCTCTTTTATTGATTCTATTATCCAAACCATCATGAAAAAGACATTCAGCTTCTCACATCCAAAAAAACAACGCCCTAGAGTGGCTGATGCCATTAAATACGAACTTAAGAAATACATCAAGCGCGAACGTAACAAAAAACTACCCGATGACATGGATTTTTGGGACTTTGATTGTCGCTTTGGTGCAGATGAAACGTCATCTGGCATGATTCATGTTTCTGAAATTAACAAAGTCATTGCAGAAGCACATGACGAAGGTCTAGATACATTTTTCTTAGAGGTGCTAGCCAAGCCTGCCAAAAGAACTAAAAAACCTGAATCAGAAGAAGAAACTGAAAGCTTTT
>DTUI01000021.1 GCA_012964205.1 Candidatus Thioglobus sp. | reverse complement strand
CTATGGTTGCCAATGGGTGCAAAAATTTTGGCATTTTTACTATTCGGCATTTATGCACTTCCAGGTGTAATGCTGGGTTCGTTGATGAGCGGTGTATTTCTATATGATAGTTGGAATGGCAATACCTTCTACGGGCCACTGGGCACTTTAGTGGGCGTCTTGGCACCTTTGGTGGCTATTGGTATTATGAAGTACTTCCAATTATCAAGATTCTTTGAAAATGGCAAGCTTATCTACGGACATATTATATTTTTGGTGATATTGTCATCATTGATTAACACATTAGCCAAATTATTCTTATATTTTGATAAAGTTAAGGGTATTGATGGCAAAGAGGTGGATGCATTACAGTTTATACAGAGTTACTTAACAGGAGATGTATTAGGTGGCCTGGTGTTTGTATTCATAACTATTCGGATTTTCTTACCATCAATAATTAAATATAAGCTAGATTAGTTCGCTTAGTAAATTTTCCACTAACTCAATGCGTCTAATGTCTTCTGGCATTGATTGCTTCACAATTAACTGATTTTGACCCTTAAGTTGGTAGTTTTTAGGCTGTTTTTGGATTAAACGAATGATATTGATCGGTTCTATGGTGTTTTTAGTGCCAAATGTGATGATGGCTTTATCGTCATATAGGCTGATTTCATCAATTCCAATTTGTTCGCAAAAAAGTTTCAGACGAGTATTGGCAAATAAATGTTTGGTGGAGTCTGGCAGCAATCCAAATCGATCAATCATTTCAATTTGTAATTCTTTAAGCTCATTGTTATTTTTACAGCTAGAAATTCGCTTATACAATACCAAGCGCTCATGCACATCCTCTAGGTAAGTTTGTGGAATGATAGATGGCAGTCCACAATCAATATGGATTTCATGATTAATCGGATCATCTAGATCAATTTTACGCCCTTGACGCATTGCATCAATCGTACGCTTGAGTAAATCATGATAAAGGTTAAAACCAATTTCACTAATTTTTCCTGATTGATTGTCCCCAAGTAAATCACCCGCACCACGAATTTCCAAATCATGATTAGCAAGCATAAAGCCTGAACCAAGTTCTTCTAAAGATTCGATGGCATCTAGGCGCTTTTTCGCATCTTTGGATAAGGATTGATGTGACTTAACAATTAAGTAGGCGTAGGCTCGATGATGAGATCTACCAACACGACCACGTAATTGGTGTAATTGTGCTAGGCCAAAATTCTGTGCATTATTAATAATAATGGTATTGGCATTTGGAATATCAATACCTGTTTCGATAATAGTCGTACACACCAAAACCTGAAAACGAGCGTGATAAAAATCACTCATAATATGCTCTAACTCACGAGTTGGCATTTGTCCGTGGGCAATACGTACATGAACATTTGGCATAAGCTCTTTAAGAGATTCAGCCATGTTGTCAATTGAATCAATATCATTGTGTACAACAAATATTTGCCCACCTCGATGTAGCTCTCGATTACAAGCCTCTTGAATGTTGTTGTCTTGCCATTCTTGTACAAAGGTCTGAATTGCGCTACGCTTGGCTGGCGGGGTGGCAATAATCGAAAGCTCTCGCAAAGAGCCAAGTGCCATATTAAGCGTTCTTGGAATGGGTGTCGCTGTCATGGTTAAGATATCACTTTGGCCACGAATTTTTTTCAATGCCTCTTTTTGTTTCACACCAAAGCGGTGCTCTTCATCAATGATAACCAATCCTAACTCTTTATATTTAATGCTACCTTGAATGATCTTGTGCGTACCAATGACGATGTCAATTTTTCCGGTATTGAGTTTTTCAATAATAATTTTTTGTTCTTTTGGTGTTTGAAAGCGCGATAACGCTGCAATCTCAACCGGATAATCAATAAATCGATCAACAAAAGATTGGTGATGCTGGTTTGCCAATAAAGTGGTTGGTACCAAAATGGCCACTTGCTTGCCGGCATCTACGGCAATAAAGGCCGCGCGCATTGCAATTTCGGTTTTTCCAAAGCCAACATCGCCACAAACTAATCGATCCATTGGCTTGTGTGAGCGCATATCTGCAATTACCTCACCCATGGTTTTAAGCTGATCAGGCGTTTCTTCAAATGGAAAGCTAGCAACAAAAGAAGAGTAAGCATCGCTTGGTTCTGGAAAGGCAAAGCCAGTTTGTGATTCTCGTTTGGCGTAGATTTCTAATAACTCTGCCGCCACATCATGCAAGGCTTCGCCAGCTTTCTTTTTAGCCTTGCTCCATTGTGGTGTGCCAAGTTTATGTAGCGGCGCACTGTCAGGCGAAGCGCCTGAGTAGCGAGAAATTAGGTTTAGCGATGTCATTGGCACCATGAGTTTGGCGCCACCAGCATATTCAAGTTGTAGATAATCTTGAGACAAGCCATCATAAGTTTGAGTTTTTAGACCTAAGTAACGCCCTACGCCGTAATTTTCATGAACAATTGGGTCGCCTTGTTTGATCTCAACCAAGCTTTTGATCGCCTCATCAAAATCTTTATGTTTGGCTCGACGCCTGCGTTGTTGTTGAACAACATCTTGGCCAAACAGATTTTCTTCGGTAATAATGGCTATATCATCACTAAGTAAGCCTTGTGATAGCGTTTGATTGGTAATGCTAAGTTGGTGATCAGCTTGTAAAAAACGCTGCCAATTAGGCGTTGCTTGCGTTTCTAGATTATGGCTTGATAGCAATTCTTCCAGAATGGTTTGTCGACCTTGAGATTGACAAACAATAAGTACTCTATTTTTAAATCGAGTAACAAAAGCTGATAATTTAGCCAATGGATTTTTGGCTTGTGGGTCAATTCGAAGTGGTGGCAATAATTTTGAACTAAAATTAATGTTGCCATTTTTATCTTCTAACTTGGAGTTACCAATAACAATTTGTGACTGCTGCTTAATGGCAGAAAATAAATGCTCTTTGCTTAAAAATACTTGGCTAATCTCTAATGGTTGGCGATCAAGATCTTGTTTGGCATGATCAAAGCGAGATTGAATGCTGGCGTAAGTTTGATCAACCTGTTCACTAAAGCCCGTAGTGGTAGCAATGGTGATTGTATTGGGTAAATACTCAAACAATGTATTGGTCGAGCTAAAAAATAACGGTAAATAGAATTCAATACCACCAGGTAATCGACCTTCGCTGATTTCGGTATAGATGAAGTCTTGCCTAGCAAATGCTTGGTCATAATTGCGTTTGAATAATTCAATACTTGGCTCATCTGTGGCGAACTCGCGCGCTGGCAATAACGCAATTTTCTTGACTTGAGTCTCACTACGCTGGGTTGAGGTATCAAAAGTTCGAATGGTTTCTACTTCTTGATCAAATAGGTCTAGTCGATAAGGTGATTTGGCACCCATTGGATAAAGATCAATTAACGAGCCTCTGATATTAAATTCACCATGCTCCATAACGGTTGTGACACGGTTATAGCCAATTTTTAATAATTTTTCACTAAATTTATTAATTTCAAGTTGATCTCCAACATTGATATTAAAGCTATATTTTTCACTAAACTCAATTGGACATAGACGTGAAAACAACGTCTCAAGGGTTGTGATAACAATGCCACTAGTGAGTTTTCTTAATTTGGATAGCGTGCTTAAACGCTTTGAGGTGATATCCGGATGTGGGGAAAATTTATCATAAGCCAGCACTTCCCAGTTGTCAAAGGTAAGGATGTCTAACTCATGATTGTAAAAATTTAACGAATTATAAAGACTATTTAGATGGATGATATCATCAGCAATAAGCAAAACAACCTTGGGTTGTTGTTGCACATATTCAATTAATGCTAGGGCATCAGCACTACCGTACAAAGACCCCCAATAAGTTTTTCGACCTGAATTTGAAGCGCTAACTTCGTCAGGATATAGATAGGCCATACGCTTACGCGCCAGTACTCAGAATGTCAATCCCTTCGTTTTCTAGCAATTGAATGAGTTTGATAAGGGGTAGCCCAATTAATGTGTTTGGATCATTGCCTTCAAGTGAGCTAAATAAGCTAATGCCCAAGCCTTCGGATTTAAAGCTGCCTGCACAGTTGTAGGGTTGTTCTTTTTTTAGGTAGTTATCAATTTGTTGAGCGCTAAGATCTCTAAAAACAACTTTAAAATTTTCAACTATTGTTTGTATATTATCGCTATTTGTATTTAAAAGACACAAACTTGTAACAAAAGTAACAGTTTTTCCAGAACATTGGCTTAATTGCTTAATAGCATTTTCATGTGAATGTGGCTTTCCCAATACTTGGTCATTCATACCTAGGCCATCTTGTAATGTAGCTACCTGATCTGAGGCGATGATTAGCCCATCATGATATTTTGCCACTTCACGAGCTTTGGATTGGGCCAAACGATAGACTAATTGTTCTGGCGTTTCATTCACTTTTCTTGATTCGTCGATATCTGGTGAATGAGTTGAAAAATCTAAGCCAAGTTTGGTTAGAAGTTCTTTTCGAAAGGGTGAAGAGGATGCGAGAATTAATGACACGAGTGCTACCGGTGTTTGTAAAATAGAAGTCATTTTACGTTATTTAGGACTTTTTCATGCGCTTATCCATCATCGTTGCAATGGACGATAACCAACTCATTGGCAAGGATAATGCTTTGCCGTGGCATTTGCCTGCTGATTTAGGCTATTTTAAAAAGACCACGACTGGCAAGACAGTACTAATGGGCAGGAAAACATACGAATCAATTGGCAGGCCTTTGCCAAATCGTCGCAATGTGATTGTGAGTCGTAATGAAGCTTTTAAAGCTGATGGCTGTGAAGTCGTGGCGAGTATTGAAGCTGCGCTTGAGCTTGCTAAGAGTGATGATGAAGTGATGGTGATGGGTGGAGCATCTTTTTATGAGCAAATGTTACCCAGTGTTGATCGCCTATACATTACGCAAATAGAAGGCGTCTATGAAGGTGATGCGCATTTTCCAACATTTGATAAAGAATTGTTTGTTGAAACATTCAGACAGTCACACACACCGGATGAAAAAAATCAGCATACCTATCACTTTACTATTCTGGACCGTAAAATATCATGATTAAGATAATTACGCTATTGTTAGCAATGCTTGTGTTGTCGAGCTGTGTATTAACCAAAGTTGTTACTGTGCCGATGCGTATTGGCGGTGCTGTTATTTCAATTGTACCTGTTATTGGCGAAGGAATTGATGAGGCAATTGATAGTGCTGCTGACGCAATCGACACCATTCCAATTTAATAAATTAAAGAATGACACATTAAAAAGGGTTGCTAATTGCAACCCTTTTTAATGATTTATTTCTTTGCGTTTTCTGCCAAGACGCGTTTAAAGTCTTTTGGCATTACCTTGATGAAATGTTTGAGCTCATCATTCCAGTTATCCAAGATATGCTGGGCAATGCTAGAATCAGTATAAGCCGCATGGTTTTCAACGTATTGTCTAAGTTCTGCTTGAGCCTCGTCATCCATTGGGTCAAGATCAATCATGATCGGGTTAACCATGTCTTTGAAAGTGTCATTGGGATTATAGATATAAGCAATACCACCACTCATACCAGCACCAAAGTTCTTACCTACTTCACCAAGAATGATTACACGACCACCAGTCATGTATTCACAGCCATGGTCGCCAACACCTTCAACTACAGCTACAACACCTGAGTTACGAACACAGAAGCGCTCAGAAACACAACCTGAAAGATACATTTCACCACCCGTAGCGCCGTAACCACAAACGTTACCTGCAATGATTTCATTAGCCGCATTGAAGGTGGAATTTTTTGGCGGGTAAACAATAATCTTTCCGCCTGATAATCCTTTGCCAACAAAGTCGTTGGCATCGCCTTCAACTTCTAGGGTGATACCTTTGGCGGTGAATGCACCAAGTGATTGACCGGCAGAGCCTTTAAACTTAACGTGAATAGTGTCATCGTTTAATGTGTTGCCGCCGCGAGCCTTAACAATGCGTGAAGAAAGCATAGCGCCAACAGCACGATCAACATTGGTAATAGTTGACTCAAGATTAATTTTTTCACCATGCTCAACAGCTGCTTTAGACTGAGCAAATAATGCATTGTCTAGTTGCTGATCTAATTGATGATCTTGAGCGATTGTCTGATAAGTGCCTGTATTTTTATGCGGTTTTTGTGCAGGTGTTAATAAGGCATCTAGATTGATTGAGCCTTGTTTCCAATGATCAATTGCCTTATTCATTTCTAGCATATCCACACGACCAATCATCTCGTTGACTGTTTTAAAGCCAAGTTCAGCCATAATCATGCGTAATTCTTTAGCAACCATGAATAGGTAGTTAACAATGTGTTCTGGCTTGCCAGTAAATTTCTTGCGTAATTCTTTATCTTGCGTGGCGATGCCAACAGGACAAGTATTAAGATGACATTTACGCATCATGATACAGCCCATGGTGATCAGAGGTGCAGTTGAAAAGCCAAACTCTTCAGCGCCTAATAGTACGCCAATAGCAACATCACGACCTGTTTTTAACTGGCCATCAGTTTGAATCACTACACGTGAGCGTAGATCATTCATGACCAAGGTTTGGTGAGTTTCAGCTAGACCTAGCTCCCATGGTAATCCTGCATGTTTAATTGAGGTTAGTGGTGATGCACCTGTACCACCATCATGACCGGCAATAACAATGTGGTCTGATTTGGCTTTAGTTACGCCAGCAGCAATTGTGCCTACACCTACTTCTGCTACTAATTTAACACTAATGCGTGCTTCTGGGTTAGAGCGCTTAAGATCAAAGATAAGTTGTGATAAATCTTCAATTGAGTAAATATCATGATGTGGTGGCGGTGAAATTAAGCCAACACCTGGTGTTGAATGACGAATGGCAGCAATACCCTCATCTACTTTTGCACCTGGCAGCTCGCCACCTTCACCAGGCTTAGCGCCCTGAGATACTTTAATTTGAATTTCATCGGCGTTATTAAGGTAATCAATAGTGACACCAAAACGACCTGAAGCCACTTGTTTAATGGCGCTTCGACGTGAGTCACCATTAGCATCTGGCGTCCAACGCTTGGCATCTTCACCACCTTCACCTGTATTTGATTTTCCGCCAAGACGATTCATAGCAATAGCTAAGGATTCGTGAGATTCAGCAGAGATTGAGCCAAAGCTCATAGCACCTGTTGCAAAACGTTTAACGATTTCTTTCACATCCTCAACTTCATCAATTGAAATTGGAGAGCCTTGTTTGAAGGACATCAGGCCACGTAAAGTTGAATTACGCGTACCTTCTTCATTGGCATGTTTAGAGAATTCCCAATAGGCTGCTTCATCATTGTTTCTAGCAGCTAATTGTAAATTAGAAATTGCTTTCGGATCCCACATGTGAGTTTCACCACCACTACGCCAATGATAATGACCGAGATTGTCTAATGCATCATCAGTGCTGTACGCATGATTATGACGTTTTTCTGCTTCTGCTTGAAGAATGTCAAAATTAACACCATCAATTCTTGATGCTGTTTCAAAGAAACACTTATCCATTACTTCTGGCGCAAGGCCAACTGCCTCAAAGATTTGTGCACCTTTATAAGATTCCAGCGTTGAGATGCCCATCTTAGCCATCACTTTCAGCATGCCTTTAGCAACACCTTTACGATAGGCAGCAATAATAGCTTCATCGCTGTCAATATCGATCATTTGATCACGACGTGCTTGCCATAATGCTTCAAACGCTAAGTATGGATTAATTGCATCCGCACCAAAGCCAGTTAATAGACAGAAATGATGCACTTCTCGTGCTTCACCAGTTTCAACAATAATACCTACTTGAGTTCTTTCAGAGCTTGCCACTAAAGAGCGGTGTAATGCAGAAGACGCAAGTAAGCTTGAAATTGCTACACGGTTATCACCCACATTTCGATCAGATAGAATGATTAGGCTATGTCCGTCTTTAATGGCTTGTGAGCCCTGGATACAGACATCATCTAATAATTCAGATAGCTTTTTATTGTCATTGATATCGTAAGTAATATCAATGGTTTTTGACGTCCAACCACGATGATTACAATGCCTAAGAGCAGCCGTTTCTTCGTTAGTCAGAATTGGATGGTCAATTACCAAACGATGTGCATTCTCGGGATTGTTGCTTAATAAATTGCCTTCTGGGCCAATTGAACAACGTAAAGACATAACAACTTCTTCACGAATTGAGTCAATTGCAGGATTGGTTACTTGAGCAAAAAGCTGCTTGAAATAATCGTAAATAATACGAGACTGGTCTGATAAACAAGCCAAAGCAGAATCGTTACCCATCGATCCTACAGGATCACGTAATTCGTTGACTAATGGCAATAGCATAAACTGTAAGGTTTCAGTGCTGTAGCCAAATGTTTTCAGGCGATGAAGTAAAGATTCAGGATGAAATCCGTGCGCTTCGGCTTCACAATGCATTTCAGATAAAAAGATTTGTTGATCATTCAACCATTCTTGGTATGGATTTTTCGTTGATAATTCAGCTTTAATAGTTTCATCATCTACCAATTCTCCTTTGTTGAAATCAACCAAAAACATTTTTCCGGGGCGCAAGCGACCTTTAGTTTTAACATTGTCTGTTGCAACATCAACTACACCAACTTCAGATGCCATAATAACGCGATCATCGTGCGTTAAGTAGTAGCGCGATGGACGTAAGCCGTTACGATCAAGTACTGCGCCAATGTAATTGCCATCTGTAAAGGCAATCGAAGCAGGGCCGTCCCATGGCTCCATAACATTTGAAAAATATTCATAAAATGCTTTTTTAGCATCACTCATGTTGGTGTCGTTCTGCCAAGCTTCTGGCACCATCATAAGTACCGCTTCATGAAGGCTACGGCCATTCATCATTAAGAACTCTAGTACGTTATCAAAGCTACCTGAGTCAGATACTTCAGTTTCAATAACGGGTAAGGTTTTGTCTAAATTGTCTGGGAATAATTCACTCTCTAATGTACCCTCTCGAGCGCGCATCCAGTTGTAATTACCTTGGCGAGTGTTAATTTCACCATTGTGCGACATGTAGCGACAAGGCTGAGCCCGATCCCAAGAAGGGAAGGTGTTGGTTGAGAATCTTGAATGCACCATGGCAAGGTAAGTTGCAAAATCAGGGTTAGATAAATCTGAATAAAAATCAAGCACTTGAGAGCCCATCAACATACCTTTGTAGATAATCGTCGTGGTTGACAAGCTACAAACATAAAATAATAATGCTTGTGATAATGATTCATCTGTGCGAATTATGTGCGATGCGTGCTTTCGAATAACAAACAACGAGCGTTCAAAAGTTTTGTTGTCAATGTCGCCAGCTTTGGTAATGATAAGCTGCTTGATAACAGGCTGAGATTCTCTAGCAATATTACCAACGTCAGCCTTAACAGGGTCAATAGGAACATCTCTCCAGCCAATAAAAGTTTGCCCTTCATCTGCTGTAGTTTTTTCCAATAACGCCATACAATGTAAGCGCTGGGTATCGTCTTGTGGCAAGAACACGTTACCAACTGCATACTCACCTTTTTTTACCTCAATGTCAAATTGGCTTTTAATTTCAGCAGCAAAAAAATCGTGCGGAATGTTGGTTAAGATACCTGCACCATCACCCGTGTTTGATTCACAGCCACAACCACCACGATGGTCCATTCTGGTTAACATTTCTAATGCATCGAGGGTGATTTGATGAGAAGGCTTAGCCTTTACGTGAGCAATAAAGCCAACGCCACAGTTCTCCTTTTCATTGTTTGGTGAATAAAGGCCGTGTGCTTTAGGTAAGTGTAATAATGTGTTTTGCATAGTTAAAAATCTACAAAATATAAATCGAAAAATTCCATCAATTATATCCTAAATCAGACAGCTTGATACGTTGAAATCCCTTGGTGTCAGCGTGTATTTCGTTAAACTAATAAGGTAGAATATTTACTAATTTTTTAAGCTATTAAAGACATCATGCTAGCAGTTATCTCTCCTTCAAAAAAACAAGATTTTTCAACACCGGATATTGCTGATCATACGTTACCTCGTCAATTAGAAGAGTCTGTTGAATTGATTGACATCATGAAGGAAAAATCACAGACAGAAATTGCCAAACTAATGTCTATTAGTGACAAACTTTCTGAGTTAAATTTCAATCGGTTTCAATCATTTAATACGCCATTTACGCTTGATAATGCCAAGCAAGCATTATTGGCATTTAAGGGCGACGTGTATAACGGCATTGATGCGCCTAATTTAACAAAGAAGGATTTAGAATTTGCACAAGATCATCTACGTATGCTTTCGGGTTTGTACGGGGTAGTTCGACCACTTGATTTAATCGAGCCATACCGCTTGGAAATGGGCACACGTCTGGAGAATGCTAATGGTAAAAATTTATATGAATTTTGGGGTGATAAGATCTCTAATATTTTGAATGATGATGAGCAAGAAGTGATTATTAATCTTGCTTCAAATGAGTATTTTAAGGGTATTGATAAAAAATCACTTAACGCCAAAATCATCAATATTGCTTTTAAAGAATTTAAGGGAGATAAATACAAAATTATCGGTATTTATGCCAAGCGCGCCAGGGGCTTAATGGTGAATTACATGATTAAAAATCGAATCACCAGCCCCGAACCGTTAAAAGCTTTTGAGACAGAAGGCTATCAATTCAGAGAAGAGATGTCCGATGAGACAACATGGGTATTTACACGAGGCTAACCTCTTTTTTACCTAAACAATCTTGCGTGCTTTGCGGCGAGCAGTCAACATTTTGTGTGTGCAGTGAGTGCGAATCTAGTCTGAATATTATTAATCATCGGTGCTTATCGTGCGCAACTCAGCTCAGTAATGACTTGCATTTTTGTGGCGAGTGTCTGACTCATGCGCCTAATTTTTCTAGAGCCTATGCGTTATATCAATATGAAGGATCGTGCGCCATACTAATCAAGAAATTTAAGTTTGATCATCAACTTTGTATTGGTGATTTTTTTGCTCACAAACTACAAGAAAAGTACCAGAAAATTGTTGCTGAATTTGAAGGCTATGACGCCATTATTCCACTGCCACTTGCTCGAGGTAGAATTCAAGAAAGGGGATATAATCAAACTCATGAACTATTAAGGATAATTGCGAAAAGATCAAATATTTTGGTTGATCAAAAAAGCGTTACGCGCATTAAGGCAACTCGCGCACTCTCTACTTTAAATTTAGAAGAGCGCAAATGTGAAATACAAAACGCATTTAGAGCGCAAGCCATGAGCTATAAAAAAGTATTATTGGTTGACGATGTAATGACCACAGGCTCAAGTTTGAATGAACTGGCAAGAGTAGTACTTAAAGCAGGCGTAAGATCTTGCGATGTATTGACTCTGGCTAGAGCTTGAATTTAAAATGCACTTACGCCAGCAATACCTTGGGCGCCAATCTTAAGAGTTTTATCCAAGTCTTTTAATGTCATACCGCCTAAAAAATACACAGGAATATTTATTTTATCCACTACTTCTTGAGCCATATTCCATCCTATTGGCATGGTTTCAGGGTGTGTTTGCGTGGCTTGAACAGGCGAGATTACAACAAAATCTGCACCAATTTCTTGCGCTTTTAAAGCCTCTTCCAAATTATGAGTTGAGACGCCTAATAGCTTACTATCTGCGCAAGGCCTTTTGTCGAGTTTATGCATTTCATTAGTAGTAATGTGCCAGCCAGAACAATAAGTCTCATCAAAGTTTTT
Source organism: Candidatus Thioglobus sp. (assembly GCA_012964205.1). Taxonomy (GTDB): domain Bacteria; phylum Pseudomonadota; class Gammaproteobacteria; order PS1; family Pseudothioglobaceae; genus Thioglobus_A. The sequence continues at coordinate 6,002 of DTUI01000021.1, read as the reverse complement.
ATTAATAGTGTTAAGTAGAAGTTTTATATTATTTTGCTTGCATTTGTTGTTAAGTTCTTCGATAAACAGACTATCTAGTAAAGTTTTACTACGAAGCTGAATTAGACTAACACCTTGTGATATTTTTTCATCAAATTTTTCCATCCAAGATTTACTTTGATGATCAGACGAAGCTGTAATCCAATATGTATTAGGTAGGGTGATTGAGTTAATAAATGCTTCCATGGTGGGTAGTAATTTGTAATTATTTAATTCGTTAATAGTGCACCAGGCTATTTCTTGACCTTCTAGTCCTTGAGGCTTGTTTCGGTAATTGTTAATATTGTAAATGCTAAGTTTAATAATTCGGTCGCTGTACTCGTGCGTCATTGTTTGGTGCAGCGATAAGTCAGTAATAACAACGCCAAGCTCTTCATTCAGCTCCCTAATAACCGCATCTTGATCAGATTCTTCGAGCTCAACTTTCCCACCTGGAAGCTCCCAAAACCCACCCATAAATTGATGATCTTGGCGTTTAGCGATAAGAATTTGTTGAGTTTGATTGCGTAAAACCCCAACAACAGCCTTGATTGTCTTCATTTTGATCAGCTAATGGTAAAATAGTCTTTATTTTAATTCGTAAGTCCTTTGAATATAGAGCAAAAAATTCAATTACTCCAGCCTCATGCGCAATTACTTTCGGGTAATTTAATGGGTGTTGAGAAAGAGGGCTTGCGTATTTCTAGAAAGGGTGGCTTATCTCAAGCACCACATCCAAAAGCTTTAGGGTGCCCACTGACTCATCCTAATATTACTACCGATTTTTCAGAATCATTGCTTGAGCTGGTCACACCACCACTGTCGAATGCAGACTTAGTGCTTAATTTTTTGCGCGATACACAGCATTATCTGTATTTTCACCTGCCTAAAGATCAGAATTTTTGGCCAGCTAGTATGCCTTGTGTCATTCGTGGTGAGACTTTCATTCCTATTGCTCAGTATGGCTCTAGTAATCGAGGCAAGATGAAAAGCGTTTACCGTCAAGGGTTGGCTAATCGTTACGGCAGTGTGATGCAAACCATTGCTGGAATTCATTTTAACTATTCAATTTCTCAAGATTTTATTCAAAAAGCCTGTGAACTAACTTTAATCGGCCAAAATCAAGATGAAGCCTACATGGCGCTTACTCGTAATGTAGTGCGTTATGGCTGGGTTATTCCATATTTGTTTGGCGCTTCACCCGCGGTGTGTAAATCTTTTTTAAAAGGTTATCATCAACACTCTTTGGTGGAGTTTAATGAATCTACTTTATATGAGCCTTATGCAACGTCACTTCGCATGGGTGATATTGGTTATCAAAATTTACGCGAAGATGAGGCCGGTGTTAAGGCAAACTATAATTCTTTGAGTCATTATGTGCACTCGCTTAAAGCTGGAATGTTGAAAAATTGCAGCGAGTATGATCAGATCGGTATTAAAAAGAATGGCAAGTATCAGCAGCTTAATGCTAATATTTTACAGATTGAAAATGAATATTATGCATCAGTGCGTCCTAAGCCTGTTGTTAAGTCAGACCAAAAGCCATTAGATAGTTTGATTGATGAGGGTGTCGCTTATATTGAATTAAGGTCATTAGATGTTAATCCATCATTGCCAATGGGACTTGATAAGTCTCAAATTCACTTTTTAGAGGTATTTTTATTATTTTGTTTATTGAAAGATTCTCCTGCTATTTCGACACGCGAACAGTTCGAGATTGATAATAATGATCAGCTAGTAGCACATGAGGGGCGTAAGCCTGGGCTGAAATTAAAATATCACTCATCTGAATTCACTATTGCTGAATTAGGTGTAAAACTTGCAGCAGAGTTGCAATTGTGCGCTGGTTTATTTGGTGACAATTATATAAAAGATGTGAGTGAAATTATTCGACGCTTTGACAATCCAGAATTAACCCCTTCTGCCCAAGCATTAGGCCGAATGAAGAATAAAAACCAAGGATTTTTTGATGATATTAATACGTTTGCCAAGCAATATCGACGAGAGTTTTTATCCAATGATATTAATCAAGCGCACTTTAGTTATTTAAATGAGTTAAAACAACAATCGTGTAAATCCCAACGAGAGATCGAAGAGTCTGATACTATGGACTTTGATCAATATTTAGCGCAATATTTTAAGCAGGTTTAGAGATGAGTAATACCCAGACAACCATTTGTGCATTGGCCAGTAGTATTGGTAAGGGCGGTATTGGTGTAGTACGCGTTTCTGGCCCATTGAGTCAAACAATCGCCAAACACATGTTGGGGTTTGTGCCTAAGCCGCGTTATGCACATTATGGTTCATTTTTTGACCAACATAAGATAGAAATTGATCGAGGAATTTCCTTATTTTTTCCAGGCCCTAATTCATTTACAGGTGAGGACGTTTTGGAGTTTCAAGGCCATGGTGGTATTAGTGTCATGCGCTCCCTATTAGAATCATCTATTGCTTTAGGTGCAAATGCAGCAGAACCAGGTGAGTTTTCAAAGCGTGCATTTTTAAATGGAAAAATGGATTTAGTTCAGGCTGAGGCAGTAGCAGATATTATTGACGCTAGTTCTGAACAGGCTTCGCGCTCTGCCCTTAGGTCCTTATCAGGCGTTTTCTCCCAACAAGTCAATACACTTACCAGATCAATTATTGATTTACGTATTTTTGTAGAGGCAACAATTGACTTCTCTGATGAAGAGATTGATTTTTTGCAATCAGACCAAGTTAAAGAAAAAACTCAAGCAATTAAGGATGAAATCAAGCAAATTTTGCACTCAGCGACACAAGGAGCAATCTTACGCGAAGGTTTAAATGTTGCCATTGCTGGCAAGCCAAACGCAGGTAAGTCTTCACTATTAAATGCATTAACACAGCGCTCTAGTGCTATTGTTACAGACATTGCTGGTACGACCAGAGACGTCTTACGTGAAACCATACACGTTAATGGTATGCCACTTAACATTATCGATACCGCTGGCTTGCATGAAAGTGAAGATGTGGTTGAAAAAGAAGGCATTAAAAGAGCGCGCGATGTGATTTCAAAAGCAGATGTCGTGCTGATGATGTATGACGCACAAGATAAGACACCTGATTTCTCATTATTGCCTGAAGGTGTTACTTACAAAAATTTACTGCTAATCAAAAATAAGATTGACCTGACTGGTGAATCAGTTGAAAAAAGCACCATTAATGATTGTGTGCAATTATCGATTTGTGCAAAAGAGGTTAAAGGCATTGACTTACTCAAACAAGAGTTGTCAGATATTGCTGGCCTTGATAGTGGCGCTGAGGGTGTAGTGCTTGCTAGAACACGTCATATTATTGCTCTTGAAGAGTCGCTTGAAAGTGTCAATAATGCATTGATACAACTTGATGATGGTGCAATTGAACTGATGGCAGAAGATCTGCGTCACGCCGGTCAATCTATGGCAAGTATTACCGGTGAATTTTCTTCAGATGATTTATTGGGTGAAATATTCTCTTCTTTTTGTATTGGTAAGTAATGAATATTAAGTCTAAATTTTATCTATATTTTGTTGTCATAGCGTTACTTTCGACACTAATAGCTACTGAAATCTCATTAGCTTACAGTACTAAAAGTGCCGTTGATATCTTATTAGTTATATTAATTACTTTGATTTACTTTGGCTTATATATGTCCATTCGTAAGGATTTCTTACTGCCTTTTTATGATCTTCAACAATGGGTGTCAAGGGTTAGAGTTGATCAACATGTCCGCCTGGATGAAGAGCGTGAAACAACATTTCAACCGGTAGCTTCAGCTATTAATCATTTGATTGACGAAAACCATCATATTTACGATGACATGGAAAGGATTCTAAATAAACAAATTCAACGCCTCAGCCAAAAGTCTGCCTCTCTAGAAACACTATACAGTGTCTCTTCAAAATTAAGCCAACTTCATTCAACGAAAGAGTTATTTGAATATTTTTTAGGCATGTTTGTAAGTATGACTAACGCAAGTTCTGGTGCCGCAAGAAGCTTGGCTAACGATGGCGAACTATATTTAGTTGCTCAGCAAGGTGTAATTGATGAGCAAGGCTTGGAGCAACAAGTGCTAAGTAGTGACTGTTATTGTGGCGAAGTGGCAATGTCTGAAACGGCTGGCGTACAGTTTAGTGTGAATAGCTGCGCAAAATGCGTTGGTAATAAATCTCAGAAAATAGCCAATGTAGGTACTATTATTATTCCATTACGTCATCATGGAAAAACCCTGGGGATTTTTAACTTATTTTTTGATCAAGAGCCATCATTGGCTTCTGATGAGCGAGCCTTGCTGGAGTCCATTGCCAAAAATATTGCAATTGCGCTTGATAAATCAATACTTGATGAGCAGACAAAACGCATGGAGCTTTCTCAAGAGCGATTATTCTTATCTCAAGAAATTCATGACTCTTTGGCGCAAACGATTTATAGCTTGAAGCTGCAAGTAAGTGTTTTAGGAAATTCCTTAAAGCAAGCTAAACAGCTTGATGCTTATCATCAAGTTGAAGCCTTGCAAACAAACATCAGTCAAGCCAATCAAGAATTGCGCGAGCTAATGTGCAATTTCCGTGTACCGTTAGATCCTAAAGGCATTGAGGTATCGTTAGAAAATTTAGCTAACCGTTTTAAATCAGAAATAGGTATTGCTACTTATTTACAAGTAGAAGGGAAATTTACGGTTGATCCAGAAGTTGAAATGCAAATTATGCGCATTACCCAAGAAGCATTGTCGAATATTCGAAAGCATGCCAAGGCGCGAAATGTTAGAATTTTATTGACAGCTAATCCTTATCCACAGTTGCTAATCGAGGATGATGGAGTTGGTTTTGTGAAAGATCAAACTACCAGTGAAATAATGGGGAATAATATTGGCATGAATATTATGAAAGAACGTGCACATAGAGTGGGCGCAGAAATCGAAGTCGAGTCAGAAGTTGACGAAGGCACGCGTATTATCGTTAAATTTAAAGAGTAACAGATGAAAATATATATTATTGATGACCATGCGTTATTTAGAAATGGTCTAATTGCACTGCTAGAATCTAAAAACATTTCTGCAAGTGCTGCATCATCGCCCGAGCAAGGCCTAGAAGAAATTGAGTCAATTGAAGTAGACATTGTTCTATTGGATTTGCGCATGCCACAGATGTCAGGCATTGAAGTGTTGAAAATTATCAAAGAGCGAAAAATCACAACCCCAGTTGTTATGCTAACTACAAGCACCGAAGAGACAGACCTGCGTGATTGTCTTAAATATGGCGCACAAGGTTACTTACTTAAAGATATGGATCCTGATGAATTGGTGGATGCGCTAAACGAAACAGTTAAGGGTACTATTGTTGTTGCACAAGATATGACTCACGTTTTGGCCAAAGTTCTACGAAACGAGTTGACCGATAGCGAACCGTCTTTTGAATTGCTAACAAATCGTGAAAAAGAAGTAGCATGCCAAGTATCTATAGGACATAGTAATAAAGTGATTGCTAGAGAGTTAGGTATTTCGGATGGAACAGTTAAATTACATGTGAAGGCAATTTTGAAGAAGCTTAAATTATCATCACGAGTAGAAGTGGCAGTATTAGTCACAGAAAAAGGTTATTGCAAATAGAGAATAGTATGATGGATGGATACCAGCAGTTAGTACAACAGGCATTAGAAAATGTTAACGAGGTTCTTCCTTGGGATTTAGAGGAAGAAATTAAAAACAATCAAAACCTAATACTATTAGATATAAGAGAGCCATATGAATTTCAAATGATGCATATCCGAAATTCATTACATGTGCCTAGAGGTATTTTGGAAGGTGCTTGTGTGTGGAACTATGATGATACCGTTGCAAAACTAGCTTCAGCAAGAGATCAAAATATCGTTTTAATTTGTCGATCAGGAAACAGAAGTGTACTTGCAGCACAAACCATGCAATTGATGGGATTTGAAAATGTACGTTCATTAAAAATGGGTATCAAGGGTTGGAACGATAATGA
>DTUI01000020.1 GCA_012964205.1 Candidatus Thioglobus sp. | reverse complement strand
TGGTTAAATTAAAAGATGAGTTTAGTCTGAAGGTGATTGAGGGCGATCAACAAACAACCAATGATGCAGATAGAATTAAAGCAACTGGCATTGATGCGGTGCAAGTAAACACTGGTAAAGGCTGTCATTTGGATGCTAATATGGTTGGTAATGCATTTGAAACACTTAACATCGAGGAAGATAGTCTTTTATTTATTGAAAATGTTGGCAACTTGGTGTGTCCAGCAGCTTTTGATTTGGGTGAGTATTGTAAGGTCGCCATCTTATCTGTTACTGAAGGTGAAGACAAGCCATTGAAGTATCCTGATATGTTTGCAGCCGCAGATTTAATGTTGTTAAATAAAATTGATTTATTGCCGCATTTGAATTTTGATGTTGAAAGCTGTATCGCTTATGCGCGTCAAGTCAATCCAAAGATCCAAGTGTTGCAAGTATCTGCTACTAGTGGAGAGGGTATGGATAAATGGTACCAATGGCTTAGAGCGCATATGGCTAGTATTAAAGCCCTAAAAAGTAGTTAATTTTATAGGTATTGATAGTAATGAGTAAGCCACATATTTTAGTCGTTGATGATGAGCAGCGCGCCCTTGAAACATATGAACGAACCTTAAAGCGTGATTTTGAAGTGCATTGCGCATTAAGTGCCAAGGATGCATGGGAGGTTATTTACCAGTATCCTGTGACTGTTATTTTGTCTGATCAAAAAATGCCTAATACAACAGGTATAGAGTTTTTAAAACAGGTTAAAGGCAAACATCCTGAAATTGTTCGAATTATCGTTTCTGCTTATACCGATACTCAAGATTTAATAGCAGGCATTAATGAGGCTGGAATCTATCAATTTTTATGCAAACCTTGGCATCCTGACAATTTAAAGTTGGTTGTAAATAATGCGGCAAAAATCTTTGCTCTCCAAGAGCAAGATCAATTATTAACACTAGAGCTTAACGCAGAATTGCCAAGACCAAGTAGCGCTCAAATAAAAAAGAAAATTAAGTCTAAGAAAAAAGTTATTACCAAAAAATATGCATTTGATCAATTGGTTCGATCTATAGATAGCCCCTTGAATGATTTATGTACTCGAGCTCAAGAATTTGCTAGTTACGATATACCAGTTTTAATCTATGGAGAATCTGGAACCGGTAAAGAATTATTTGCTAGAGCGATTCATTATTATAGCGCCCGAGAAGACAAGCCTTTGATAATAGAAAATTGTGCAGCATTACCAGATGACTTGTTAGAGAGTGAATTATTTGGTCATGTAAAGGGCGCCTTTACTGGTGCTTATCATAATAAGAAAGGTTTACTTGAGCAAGCAAATGGCGGCACTGTTTTTCTTGATGAGATAGGTGATATTTCAGCACAATTTCAAGTTAAATTACTTCGTGCTTTGCAAGAAAAGGTAATCCGCCCCTTGGGTAGTACTCAATACATACCAATTGACATCAGGATTATTGCCGCTACTAACAAAAACTTACAGGAAGAAATAAAGTTAGGTAGGTTTAGAGAGGATCTATTTTATAGACTTGCAGGTGTTGAATTTCTAGTGCCCCCATTGAGAGATAGAAAAAATGATATTGGTGAAATTAGCATGAGTCTTATTCAAGAAGCGAATTTATTGTTTGATAAACAGGTGCAAACTATTGATGAAGACGCTTTACATTTACTAACAAATTTTGAATGGAGTGGTAATGTTAGAGAATTGCAAAATGAACTTCATAAAGCAATGATTATCACAAAAACTGATAATATTTCAGTAAATGATTTATCAGACAAATTAAGGAGGAAGTAGCAATGTGTTTAGGTGTTCCTGCACAAATTAAAGAAATTATTGATAGTGACAATCAAATTGCAATGGTTGATTTGTCTGGTGTAGCAAGAGAGGTTAATATTGCTTGCGTACTAGATAATACACACCAAGCACAAGACTTGATTGACAAATGGGTTTTGGTACATGTTGGCTTTGCGTTGAGTGTTGTTGACGAAGAAGAGGCGCATAAAACATTGAAAATTTTAGATGAAATAGGTGAATTATCCGCAACCATGGAAGACCTTGATCAGGGGAGTAGATAATGAAATATGTCGATGAGTTTAGAGATCCCGAGCAGGCTAAAAAAATCCTCAAAGAGATAGATAAGCTATGTTCAGAGATTGAGCTTAAAGAAGACAGGCCAATTCAAATTATGGAAGTTTGTGGCGGTCATACTCATTCTATTTTTCGCTATGGATTGAATCAACTATTACCTAAAAAATTAGAGTTTGTTCATGGTCCTGGATGTCCAGTATGCGTATTACCACGCTCTGTAGTTGATAATTGTATTCTTATTGCAAAGCATGATGATGTAATTTTTACAACTTTTGGCGATGCAATGCGTGTACCTGGAAGTAGTCAAAGCTTACTTGACATAAAAGCAGAGGGTAGTGATATCCGCATGGTCTATTCACCTCTTGACGCATTGACTATTGCACAAAAAAATCCTGATAAAAGAGTCGTATTTTTTGGACTGGGTTTTGAAACAACAATGCCATCAACTGCACTGTCACTCATGCAAGCTAAGAAGCAAGGAGTAGAGAATTTTTACCTATTTTGTAATCATATCACCATCATTCCAACTATTAAAGCAGTTTTAGATTCTCCGGGGATGCGTATAGATGGTTTTTTAGGTCCAGGACATGTTAGTTTGATTATTGGCACTAAGCCGTATGATTTTATCGCTGACGATTATCATAAGCCACTAGTGGCCGCTGGTTTTGAACCGTTGGATATTCTACAATCGGTATGGATGATACTAAAGCAGTTAAAGAATGGTGAAGCAATCATTGAAAATCAATATAGTAGATTGGTACATGAAGAGGGTAATGCAAGCGCCTTAGCTCCAATTCAAGAAGTGTTTGAATTACGAGAGTTTTTTGAATGGCGAGGTCTTGGATCAATCAACCACTCTGGTGTAAAGGTAAATGATAAATATAAGGAATTTGATGCAGAAGTAGAATTCGACCTTAAAGAGGTAACCGTTACGGATCCAGACGTATGTCAGTGTGGAGAGGTGTTAAAAGGTGTTCTAAAGCCGTGGCAATGTAAAGTGTTCGGTAAGGAGTGCACACCAGAAAAACCTTTGGGTGCATTAATGGTTTCAACAGAGGGTGCGTGTTCTGCACAGTATTCTTATGGCCTAAATATTGATTTAATTACAAAAAAATAATGAATAAAAAATACAAAGATAAAAAGATTACCATGGCGCATGGCAGTGGTGGAAAGGCTAGTAGCGACTTAATTACTGATATTTTTGTTAACACCTTTAATAATGATTATTTAGCCACAATGGAAGATCAAGCAAGGTTTGATATGCCTGCTGGTCAACTGGCATTAACCACTGATAGTTACGTAGTCAGCCCTATATTTTTTAAAGGTGGTGATATTGGTAAATTAGCAATTACGGGTACTGTTAATGATTTAGCTATGAGTGGCGCAAAACCATTATATTTAACTTGTGGTTTAATTTTAGAAGAAGGATTTCCAATTGAGACATTAGATAGGATTATTAAGTCTATGCAGAAAACTGCTGAAGAGGCAGGAGTTAAAGTTGTCTGCGGTGATACAAAAGTTGTAGAAAAGGGTAGTGCTGATCAAATATTTATCAATACAGCTGGTGTCGGTGTCATAGCAGAAGGAGTAGATATTCATTCATATAGTGCCAAGTTAGGCGATAAAATTATCGTTAATGGTTATATAGGTGACCATGGTGCAACAATCATGCAGTCCAGGGCAGAGCTAGCTATATCAGCTGATATTGATAGTGATTGCCAAGTTTTGAATCATTTAGTGCAAAAAATACTCAGTGTTTCAGACAATATTCATTCATTGCGCGATGCAACACGCGGAGGTGTTGCTACGGTATTGAATGAAATTGCTAATGACTCTAAAGTTATGATTACTATAGTAGAGGATACCTTGCCAGTTAGGGTGCCAACTCGCGGCGTTTGTGAAATTTTAGGACTCGATCCACTATACTTAGCTAATGAAGGTACATTAGTTTGTGTGGTAGCAGCCGAAGATGCGGATTTGGTACTTAAAACCATGAGACAGACTAAAGAGGGTGAGAATGCTTGTATTATTGGCGAAGTGACTGATGGACCAGAAGGTATTGTGGCATTAACTACTTTGTTTGGTGGTACTAAGATTATCGATAAATTAATAGGAGACCAACTACCTAGAATTTGTTAATTATGGAAGAAGCCAACCAAAAATTTGATGATGTTGCATGGACCGAGGTTATGGCCCAAGTTGAAAAAACTTATGTGCTACTTACCGAGCAACAAGTAGAACTTGAAAGTCAAAACAAATCTTTAACAAGTACTCAAGAATTTTTATCAAATATCATGGAGTCGATGACTGATGTATTGTTGGTTTGTGATAGGGATGGAGTAATCGTACAGTGTAACAAGGCATTTGAAGCTCAATTATGCACTAAAGAAAATCAGGTAATCGGTACCCATTACACTGATTTAATAAAATTAGACGAGGCTTCGCTAAAGTTATTAGGCTCAAACCAGAGCGTTAGTGATATTAATGTCGATATAGTTGTAGATCAAGTCACTGAACAGTTCAGTGTTAATTGCTGTGTCAGGCAAGATGATCGTTTAAGAATGCTAGGCTATGTTTTTATTGGGAGGCCAATTGGTGAGTTAGTTCGAGCTCATCAAGATTTACAAATAACACATACACAGCTTAAAGAGTCCCAAGATCATTTAATTGAATCTGAAAAAATGGCTTCATTAGGTAGACTAGTATCAGGCGTAGCACATGAGATTAACAACCCTGTTTCTTTTGTATATGGCAATGTATATGCACTACATCAATTCTTCGAAAGGCTAAAACAGCAGATTATAGACACAACTAAACCCATTCCAGAAGACGTACAGGATATTTTTGATGACATGCCTCAGCTAATGGAGGGAACCATTGAAGGTCTGGAGCGTGTCACTGATATTATTACTGGTTTACGTAATTTTTCTTCAATTTACAAAGAGGAGTCTAAGAGAGTCGATCTCACAGAAATTATAAAAATGGCAGTTTTATGGACACAGAAATCTCATAAAATTAACATTCAGATTGATAATCTTACTGAAAATGGCATATTTGTATATGCTAATGCCGGAAAACTACATCAATTGTTTGTCAACCTGTTGCAAAATGCATTTTTTGCACTTAATTCAGTTGATGCACCAAATTTGGTAATTACAAGTGCCGTTGAAGATGATAAGATTAAAATTAATTTTATAGACAATGGCATTGGTATCGAAAAATCAAAACTGTCTAAAATCTTTGACCCTTTCTACTCTACCAAGAAAACTGGAGAGGGTATGGGGCTGGGACTGTACATCTGTTACAATATTGCCAAGGAGTTTATGGGGAGTTTGTCAGCCAAAAACAACCCAGATCAAGGTATGACTTTCACTTTAATATTGCCACTTATGGATGATCAAGATGCTTAATTTATTATGGCTACAATCTGGTGGCTGTGGTGGTTGCACCATGTCTCTGCTGTCTGCCAGCGATCCACATTTAATGAAGCAGTTAAGCAATAATAATATTAATTTATTGTGGCACCCATCTATCAGTGAAGAGAGTTCAGCTCAAGCAATTCAAATATTAAACGATATTCTAGACGATAAAATTAAGTTGGATATATTGTGTTTAGAGGGTTCATTATTAAGAGGTCCAAATAAAACTGGACTTTGTCATATGATGGCTGGAACCAGCACCCCATTTATTGATTGGATACAAAAATTAGCAAACAAATCTGATTACACATTGGCTGTTGGTAGCTGTGCAGCTTATGGGGGGATTACTGCAGCCGGTGGAAATCCAACCGATGCTTGCGGTCTTCAATATGAAGGTCATATGGTTGGCGGATTATTATCCGAAAAATATCGTTCTAAAAAAAATCTACCGGTTGTTAATATTTCTGGCTGCCCAACTCACCCAGATTGGGTGTTGATCACATTGAGTATGATCGCAAATGACCAGCTCTCAATCGAAGATTTGGATGAATATTTGCGACCAAAATTCTTTACTCAGCACCTAGTTCATCATGGTTGTGATCGTAATGAGTACTATGAATTTAAAGCCAGCGCCTCCAAGCCCACTGATCTTGGATGTATGATGGAAAATATGGGTTGTTTGGGGACTCAAGCGCAAGCTGATTGCAATATCAGGCCATGGCCTGGAGGTGGCTCCTGTACTTCGGGTGGCTTTGCATGCATTAACTGTACTGCACCGGATTTTGAAGAGCCTAAGCAAACATTTATGAAAACTCCTAAGATAGCCGGAATACCTGTAGGCTTGCCATTGGATATGCCTAAAGCCTGGTTTATTGCTTTAACAACTTTGGCTAAATCAGCCACACCTAAACGTTTAAGGGATAGTGCCACCTCTGATACGATTTCTAATATAGGTAACAAATTAGATAAGGAGAGTAAAGATGTCTAATGTGATTGCAGGGCCATTTAATCGAGTCGAGGGTGATTTAGAACTTAAATTAGATATACAGTCTAATCAGATAATTGATGCCAAGGTAACTTCGCCAATGTATCGAGGTTTTGAACAAATTTTAGTTGGAAAGTCGGCGCTAGATGCCTTGGTATACACCCCTAGAATTTGCGGTATTTGTTCTATTTCGCAATCTATCGCTTGTGCATATGCGTTGGAAAATGATCAGTCTATAAAGGTACCGCACAATGGAAGAATTGCGACTAATTTGGTACTAGGAACAGAAAATGTACTTGATCATTTAACTCACTTCTACTTGTTTTTTATGCCAGATTTTGCCAAACATGAATATGAATCCAAGTCTTGGTATGCAGATATCAAGCATCGTTTTCAAGCAGGAAAGGGCGAGGCTTTAAATGATATTTTGCCAGCAAGAACTAACTTATTAAAAGTTGTGGCACTGTTAGCTGGAAAATGGCCACACACATTAAGTATTCAGCCAGGCGGTAGTAGTAAAGCTGTTGATAAGTATGAGCAAATTGAATTAAAGAATACAATTCGGCAATTTAAATCTTTTTTAGAAGATATTACCTTTGGCACTTCCTTGCAAAAAGTATTACAGATTCAAACTAGGTCGGAATTATTGGGTTGGGCGCAGAATAACCAGTCTGATTTTGCAAAATTTGTCCAGTTAATTGAAGAAAATGAATTAGAGGACCTAGGAAAGGTGGATTTAACCTTAATGAGTTATGGTAACTATTATCAATCAGCTGAAAAAACTTCATTTTCATCAGGTGTTTATCAGCATAATAAGTTGCAGTTATTAGATGCTAGTAAAATCAGAGAATATACTCAATATAGTTATTTGGATAATACTCACAGTGGCAAGCATCCACTACAGAATTCTACTGAAATTCCATCATCTTTAGATGATAAAGCTTATAGTTGGTGCAAGGCGCCAAGATTAGATGACCAAGTAATCGAGGTGGGCGCCTTTGCTAGGCAAGTTATTGATCGACAGCCATTAATTACTGATTTGCATCAATATGCAAAGTCGAATGTTGCTAATCGGGTAATTGCACGAATGATAGAGGTAGCTAGAATTGCTTTACTACTTGAACAGTGGGTAGATGAGTTTGAAACGGGTAATGCTTTTTACCAAGCACTAGATTTACCTGATAATTTTCAATCTGAGGGCTTAATAGAGGCTGCTAGAGGAAGTTTGGGGCATTGGATAGAGGTTAAAAATGGCAAAATTAGCAACTATCAAATTGTCGCCCCTACCACTTGGAATTTCTCACCAATGGATGACAAGCAGCAAAAAGGTGCTTTAGAGCAGGCATTAATTGGCACCCAGGCTATTGACAGTCAATCAGTAAAGATCGAACATATTGTACGATCATTTGACCCTTGTATGGTTTGTACAGCTCATTAGTGAGTATAAGACAATACTGAATTTAATCATTAAAATATATTAACCGGAGTTATTTAAAGAGAATTATGAGTGAAATTGATAAACAACAGCAAGAGACTAATAAAAAGCAGAAAGAGGCTAATTTAAATTTTACTAAGTTAGCAGATGTTTTTATTGCACAAGCTAATAAGGAATGTGACAAAGCAGACCATCAACTTGTTAATGCGGCGTTATTGTATGCATCAGCACGTTTTAGTGCCTTTATTACTGCCTCTATGTCTGAATCAAAAGAAAACTTTGAGAGTAGTGTTGACAGTGCGGTCGAGTTTTATTCTGAAGAGTTTATTAAAATGCTGAAAGAGCATATGAAGCAATATGGTTACGTGCTTGAAAAAGAGTTAAAAAAAGACGCATAACCCTATAGTTAGTTCAATTGAGTCAATTAATATTTTACGCTATACACAATCTTTCCTATGAAGGCGTTACTTAGTAAAAAAATAAACATTTCTGGTGCAGTTCAAGGTGTGGGATTTCGGCCGTTTGTTTATAAAATTGCACAAGAATTAAATCTATTTGGAGAAGTTTTTAATAATAGCGCGGGTGTTGTTATTCTTCTTCAGTGTACTCAAATACAGCTTGATAAATTCTTATCATTTCTCAATAATAATGCACCAGAGCTTTCAAATATAGTTGATATTAGTATTGAAGATGATTATCTGCATGATAAGATCTATAAAGATTTCAGTATTGGAAAAAGTAGCAAGGGAAAGGTGTCCGCTGTTGTTTTGCCTGATGCTTGTATTTGCAAAGATTGTATAGAGGATATTACCAACGAAAGTAATCGTCGTTATGGGTATGCTTTTACGAATTGCACTAATTGCGGTCCCAGGTTCTCTATCGTTAAAGAAATTCCTTATGATAGAAAATCTACTAGCATGTCGATTTTTCCAATGTGCTCACAGTGTGAAAAGGAATATCAAGACCCGGCCGATAGACGTTTTCATGCCCAGCCAAATGCCTGCCCCGTTTGCGGACCACAATTACAATTAACAGATGCTACGGGTAATGATATTGCGACGAGTGATATTATTGCAAAAACTGCTGCTTTATTAAAGCAGGGAAAAATTATTGCTATTAAGGGTATTGGCGGTTTTCATCTGGCTTGCTTAGGGAGTATTGAGTCAACTGTAACAACCCTCAGAGAGAGAAAGCATAGAAAACATAAACCCTTCGCCTTGATGGCTAAAGATATTCCAATGGTAAAAGAATACTGTCTTACGTCTGAACAAGAGGAGTGTTTGTTAGTGGACCGGGCATCCCCTATTGTACTGCTCACCAAAGCAAATGATTTACTGCCGGTACAGGTTGCACCCAATCAAAAGAGTTTAGGATTCATGCTGCCTTATTCGCCACTGCATTATTTGCTATTACAACACTTGAATGAGCCTTTAGTTCTGACCTCTGGTAATCGAAGCCACCACCCTCAGATTGTAGACAACCAACATGCATTAAATGAACTTGATAAGATTGCTGATTATTTTTTAATGCACAATCGTGATATTATTAATCGTGTTGATGATTCGGTAGTTCAGTATGCAGCCGAAGCTCCAAGAGTGATCCGTAGAGCGAGAGGTTATGCTCCAACTTCACTGCCATTACCCAGGGGTTTTGAAGGGTGTACTGGGTTATTGGCAGTTGGCGCAGAATTAAAAAATACATTTTGTTTATTTACTGAGTCCCAGGCTATTTTATCTCAGCATATTGGAGATTTAAAAACACTGGAAAGCTATCAAGATTTCCAAAATAATATTGACTTATATCAACAGCTTTACGATACAACTATTAAGTATTTGGCATGTGATTTTCATCCGGATTATTTATCTTCTAAGTACGCTGATAATTATGCTCAAACTAATTCAATTAAGTTAACTAAAGTTCAACACCACCATGCGCATATCGCCGCCTGTCTATTTGAATACGGTAGATCGCTGGATGATGATAAGGTTTTGGGCGTGATCTGGGATGGGATGGGTTTAGGTGCAGATCAGTGCCTTTGGGGTGGGGAATTTCTTCTAGCAGACTACTTAGAATTTAATAGAATAGCGCAATTCGAATACGTACCCTTACTTGGTGGGGATAGGGCTGCAAGTGAGCCTTGGCGTATGGCATATGCATATTTCAAACAACATAAGCTATCTATTGACAGCTGGTTTTCTGGTAAGCCAATCGAAGCATTTGACGCTCTATTGGCAAGTAGTATGCCACTTAGCTATACCTCTTCAGTAGGGCGGTTGTTTGATGCCGTAGCCTATATATTAGGTATTTGTAAACAACAAATTAATTATGAGGCTCAGGCGGCAATTGAATTAGAAAGTTTAGCCAATGAATGCACACAAACTGAACATTTGCAAGCTTATGAATTCGAAATGAAACTGATTTCTGGTCGCTATACTATCTGTACTGCTAAGTTGTGGTTAGCAATTCTAGAGGATCTTAACAATAATGTGAAGTATGCAGATGTTGCTTATAAATTCCATCTATCTTTAGCCAGACTGTTGCTAAAATCTACTTTACAACTTAAACAAGAATATGATTTCAACACTGTTGTGTTGTCAGGTGGAGTATTTAATAATAAGTTACTTTTAGGGCTGATACAAGAGTTATTCGGTAAGATGACTAGTATAAAGATATTGATACCATCGAAAATTCCTTTAGGTGACGGTGGAATTAGCTTAGGCCAATCTGCAGTATGCGCTGCAAGAGAGAAAAAATATGGGAAATGACAAAATACTATCAGGCCTATATCCATTCTTGGATAAGGACAACATGGCGAGTCCAAATCTACTAGATTCACTGAATAGAAAAGTAGAAGATAGTATCAAGGACAAGCAGATTTTTTTTCAAAACAATGCTGATAAGCTTATTGATGCAGCACATATCGTTGCCAAAAGTTATCAGCAAGGCGGGCATTTATTCGCTATGGGTAATGGCGGCTCTTCTTGTGATGCAGCACATATTACCACTGAATTTATGCATCCAGTTACCACTGGGAGAAGAGCTTTAGGAGCTACCAATCTTACTGCTGATATCGCTACTATGACTGCAGTTGCCAACGATGTTGGTAATGAGCATATCTTTTTGCGTCAGCTCATTTGTTTAGCAAAAAAAAATGATGTATTGATTGGTTTTTCGACCAGCGGGAATTCGGTTAACTTGATTCGGGCTTTTGCTCAAGCAAAAGAATTGGGCATGTCTACCATTGGGTTTTCTGGGCAAACTGGTGGAGAAATGGCTAAATGTGGTTCGGTTGATATTTGTCTAACAGTTGAAACGGATAGTATTCATAGGGTGCAAGAATCCCATTTAACTAGCTACCACATTCTATGGGATTTAGTACATAGTCTGCTTTAATTACCTTATGTAGATCTCGCTTAATTATAAGCATCACACATTCTATTTTTATTTGTAATTAGGTTAAATAGATATTTAACTTAGCATGTATTCTTTGACAATCAAAGCGTGAGTATTGTTATGCTTATGTTGCAATTATAAAACATTACACTTTATTATTTAAATCCCTCTTTTGCCATGTTTGGCCTTTCAACTTCAAACGTCGTTAAAATTCCAGTTTTACTTTTGTCAGCATCAATATAAATATTATATCCACCAAAGCCATTATCTTCAAGCTCACCATATTCCCAGCGAATTAATTTGTTATATACCTCTTCTAAGCCATTTCTAACATCGGATAAGGTAGTATACGATTTTTGAATTTCCCTAAACTTCTCTTCAGCCACTTCTTTGTTATCTAGATTACGATCCGGATGCCATTGCATGGCTAAACGTTTGTAGGCCTTTTTAATTTGTTTTTTATCTGAATTTTTATCTACACCGATAACTTCGTAATCATGATCACTAATTAAAACCCAATTAGCTAGATTATTATTTTTATGTTGGTTAATAAAATCTAGTGCTATCTCTTCTTTTCTATTCATGCTATCTTAATTTTTTTTGGAATTCTGAGTTTGTGTTGACTCCTGATCGATCTAGTCAAGACTGTTCAGTATGATAATTTAGTATTTTAACTTAATAGTAAGATTGATATTGTTTAGGTTTAATTGGTTCATTTTTATAAGAAAATAAGGCTGTTAGTCAATCTATACCACAGCGTTTATATGTGTGCTAACAATTCAATTTTTATATAGTTTTTTGTTAAATATTAGTACTACAAAAAATTCTTGCAAATGTATACTTGAAATAATTTTTATTGATAAATTTTTTCCAAAAAAAAGGGACGTATGGCTGAAAATACAGACGAGATAACCAAAAACAAATGGCGCAATTTAACTAGTCTGCCGTTTCCTATTAAAGCCTTATTTACTGGCTATATTTTAGTGATTGGCCTGGGTTTAATGATGGCTGGTGCACAAATTCTACTGACGCATGGTATGGCTGATGGAAAGTTTGGTGTGTCAGTTGATGACATTGTTTATAGTTATTATGGCAATCGTTCCAGTTCTAAATTACAATCCAAGCTCAACGGCTCCATGCAAGACAAGGCAACCTCTCAAGAGAAGGCTGTAATTTTTAAATGGATTGCGAGCGGTGCAGGTGAACATGAATGGCAAACAACCATAAATCCAATTACTCAAGCTAAGTGTGCTCACTGTCATGCTAATATTCCAACCCTGCCTAATGTGACTAAGTATGAAGTTATTAAGGAGTTGGCGGAAGTTGACATGGGTGCTGAAACATCTAGCTTAACTCGTATTTCACACATTCATTTATTTGGAATTGCATTTATATTCTTCTTTATTGGATTTATTTTTTCATTTGCAGTTGGCTTCCCTAAATGGCTCAAAGGCTTGCTAATTCTAACACCGTATACCTTCTTAATTCTTGACGTAAGTGCTTGGTGGTTAACGCGCATTGACCCAAGCTTTGCTTGGCTGGTTATCATTGGTGGTTTTGGTTATAGTTTGGCTTCTGCTGTCATGCTTTCCACATCCTTATATCAGATGTGGATCATGCCATGGCGTGGCCATGTAAGCAATGAAAAAGCTTGTTGGGACTAAGTTGGTATTTTTAGCACTTCCGGCTATAATCCTGCTAACAGCATCTGTTAATGCTGAAAGTGGCCTATACGATCGCGGGCAAGATTATTATTATGGTCATGGTGTCGAACAAAGTTATCCTAAAGCTTTAAGTGCTTTTGAGCATGCGTTAAAGCTACATGACCTAGATGCTCAAACGGCTTTGGGAATTATGTATATTCAGGGTCACGGTGTTAAGCAAAATGACAAAAAAGGCATTGATTATTTAAAAAAATCAGCTAAGTTAGGTCATGCTAAAGGGCAGTATGTTTTAGGCAGTATGTATTATTTAGGTATTGGCGTTGAACGTGATCTTAAACTTGCGCATCAGTGGATAAAAAAATCTGCAAACCAAGGTTATGCAGATGCACAATACAATTTAGCCTTAATGTATGAGCAAGGTAACGGGGTTAAAAATAATCCATTATTAGCTAGTAAGTGGCGTATCGAGGCGGCCAAGTCTGGCAATAGTGATGAACAGTATCGTCTAGGTGTAGCTTATGAAGAAGATGAGGATTACAAGCAAGCTTATGAATGGCTTATAAAGTCAGCCAATCAAGACCATGCAAAAGCCCAAGAAAAATTAGCAATATTGCTCGATCAAGGGGTTTACTTGTATAGATTTGGCACTCGTGAAAGCGATAGAAGATCTGCCGACTGGTATCAAAAGTCTTATGATAATGGTAATTTAAGCCTTAGTTATAAATTGGCATCTATTTATGATTCAGAGTCTATTAGGGATTATAAAAAAGCACACAAACTTTATCAGCAGTCTATCACCCAAGGTAATTTAGCTGCTTATCTTGATATAGCTAGGCATTATGAGCTGGGACAAGGGGTTGCGATTAATTTAGCTAAATCTTATAGTTTTACCATTGCTGCTGCTAGAAAAGGCTATCAGCACGCTTGGCGTAGGGTGGCTGATTTATATTTACAAGGAAAGGGTGTTAAAAAATCTATTAAAAAAGCTAAATATTGGCTTAAGAAGCTTTCAAAGTCAGGAGACTTGAAAGCAAAAGAGCAGTTAGAGTCATTATAAAAAATAGAACTCTTTTCAATATCCCTTAAAGGGTAAAAATCGACCTGTTTTTTGCCTATATTTTGAGTAGCCTTTAAAGCGCTTTAGCAGTAATTTTTCCTCAAAATTTGATTTTAAAATTAAATTGATCAACAGTACAGTCATCACTAATTGAGCTATCCAATGAGGATTACTAAGCACTAACGCCAAGCATGACAATAAGACGCTTGTATACATCGGATGCCTGATGAATTTATAAATACCATGCGTTCTTAATTGGTGATTATCCTTAAGTGTAGGGATTATGTTTAAGTTGTTAAATTTCATATTAATCACAGCAATGCTACCAATAATAACAGCCATTGAAAGTAGAAAGTATTCCAGCCAATCTAGCTGATTAGGTTGAATATTAAATATTAAATAAATAATGCAACTGAATTGGATAACAACGTAAATCATTGTAAGCCTTGATTGTTATAATGACTATATTATCTCAAAAAAATTAGATCAAAAGATGCAAACAGCATACGATATTGTAATTATTGGCGCAGGACCAGCAGGGCTTAGCTTTGCCAGTGCAATGATTAATGAAAAGATAAAAGTCTTACTGGTGGAAAAATCCAGTCTTGAATCTTTGTCAACTCCCCAGCCTGATGGCAGGGAAATTGCATTGACACATCTTTCATTAAAGATTCTAAAGAAATTAGGTGTTTGGGATTTGGTTGATCAAACTGAGGTTTCGTTGTTGAAAGAGGCTAAAGTTTTTGACGGAGATTCTCCTTCATTATTAAATTTTAAAAGTGACAATTCCTCAATTGAAGCCTTGGGTTATTTGGTGCCTAATTATCAAATTAGAAAAGCACTTTATCAGCGCGTTAGTGACGCTAAAAATATAGACATTATTACTGATAGCGCTATTGATGATGTTCAGTATAAAAATGAATATTCTGAAGTGGTATTTTCTGACGAGCGTGTGGTTAAAGCTAAACTTGTTATTGCTGCGGACAGTCGGTTCTCCAGTATTCGTCGCAAGGTTGGAATTCCAGCACTAATGAAAGATTTTTCAAAAGTGATGATTGTAACAAAAATGACTCATGAAAAATCTCATGAAAATATCGCTTTAGAGTGTTTTGATTACGGTCAAACCTTGGCATTATTACCTATGGTCGGTAATACATCTTCAGTTGTGTTAACCGTTAAAACCAATCAATCTGATGAAATTTTAGCGATGAGTGACAAGTCTTTTAATGAAAAAATTACTAAAGATTTTAGAGGTTCATTAGGCCAAATGACACAAGATGGCACAAGGTATTCTTATCCATTAATTGGCGTGCATGCTCAAACATTCATTACAGATCGATTTGCACTAATTGGTGATGCAGCAGTAGGCATGCATCCAGTCACTGCGCATGGGTTTAATTTAGGCTTGCGAGGTCAAGATATTTTAACGACCTTGGTCAAAGAGGCGCTTGAGCACGGCCAAGATATTGGATCTAAGCCATTGTTAAAATTGTTTGAAAAAAAGCATATTAATTTAACCAGGCTTATGTTCTTTGGTACTAATGGTGTTGTCGCTTTATTTACAAATGATGCACCTGTTATTAAGCAAGTGAGAAAGTTTGTACTTAAATTTGCCGAACATTTTCCACCCATTAAATATTTGATTTCTAATCATTTGACTGAAGCTAAAACCAATCCACTTGAGCCTTTCGAAAAACTGTTAAAGAAGTTACCGTTCTAATGGAGGATTTTGCATAATGATGAAAATTGATTTAAATGCATTGCGTCGTGAATTTACCAGTCATGGTATTTCTCGCGAACAAATGAATGAAAACCCATTTACCCAATTTGAGCAATGGATTCAACAAGCAAGTGACGCTGATTTAACACTGCCAAATGCAATGAGTCTTGCTACTAGTAATGAAGATGAAGTGAGTATTAGAACGGTATTATTAAAAACTTTTGATGATAAAGGTTTTGTCTTTTTTACTAATTACAATTCAAAAAAATCTCAACAAATCAAGCAAAATCCAAAAGTAGCCTTGCTGTTCCCTTGGTTGGATTTAGAAAGACAGGTTAAAATTTCAGGAACAGTTGAAAAAATATCAACCCTTGAATCAATTAAATATTTCTCTTCAAGGCCTAAAGATTCTCAGTTGGGCGCTTGGGCTTCTAGTCAGTCGAGCTCTATATCTTCAAGACAGGCATTGTTAATGCAATTTGAGTCAATGAAGAATAAATTCAAGCAGGGCGAAGTTCCTTTGCCAGATTTTTGGGGTGGCTATCGTGTGGTACCTCAGAGAATTGAATTTTGGCAGGGTAGAGAAAATCGCCTGCACGATAGATTTGTTTATATTAAACAGGGTGAAGATTGGGTTATTGAGCGTTTAGCGCCTTAATTTTTCAATAACTGCTTGAGTGTCAGGCTTACTGCCGGTCCAAAATTCAAAACTACAGGCAGCTTGCTCAACCAACATTCCTAATCCATCTGCGATTATTGATGCATTATTATCCTTAGCCCAATTCATGAAAGGCGTTTGCTTGCCATACATAAGGTCATAACAAATAGCGCCGTTGGCACATCCGTTAGCGATATTAGGCATTTTTCCATCTAGTGAGGCACTAGTGGCATTGATAATAATATCAACCGGCTCGTCTTTGATTTTATCTAGGCCAAAGCCACAGGTATTGCCATAGGCTGAAAAATCCCGTTGTAACTTTTCAGCCTTGCTTGCAGTGCGATTAGCAATCATGATGCGCTTAGGCTTTTGGTTGAGTAATGGAAGTAAAATCCCCTGTGTTGCGCCACCAGCGCCTAAAATTAAAATTACCTTGTCTTTTAGGTCGATCTTAAGATTATTAATCAAGTCATTAACAAGGCCAATACCATCGGTATTTTCACCAATATATTGATCATTTATAATTTTAATGGTGTTAACCGCTCCCGCAGTTTTTGCATTCAGTGTGAGTTCAGTTGCAAAGTTAAACGCATCCAGCTTAAAAGGAACAGTGATATTAAAGCCATTAGCACCTTCATCTGCAAACTGTTGGGCAGATTTAGAAAACTCGTCAATAGGCGCAAGTATTTTGTCGTAATCAACTTTTAGACCAAGCTGATGTGCAAATTGTGCATGAATATCGGGTGATAAGCTGTGCTCAATTGGGTTGCCAAAAACGGCTAACTTGTACATAGTATTACTCTACTGGTTTAGCTTCTGCCTTCACTTGTGTAGATTTCTCAGTCTTAGTGGTTTTAGCTTCTGGTTTTTTATTCACTACCTCTGTATTAGTCTGATTTGCGCTTGACTGAGGTGCTGACTTTTCTTCTTGTTTGTTTCCATCAGTCTTAGTGGTTTTAGCTTCTGGTTTTTTATTCACTACCTCTGTATTAGTCTGATTTGCGCTTGACTGAGGTGCTGACTTTTCTTCTTGTTTGTTTCCATCAGGCTTCTTTGGCATGTTGTTAGCTTGCTTATTGCTATCTTTCTGATTAGGGTTTTGCTTGTTACCCTTAGCTTGCTTATTGCTATCTTTCTGATTAGGGTTTTGCTTGTTACCCTTAGCTTGCTTATTGCTATCTTTCTGATTAGGGTTTTGCTTGTTACCCTTAGCTTGCTTATTGCTATCTTTCTGATTAGGGTTTTGCTTGTTACCCTTAGCTTGCTTATTGCTATTTTTCTGATTAGGGTTTTGCTTTTTAGCCTGACCTTGTTTGTTACCTTGCTGTTGTTGATTGGTAGGGTTATTCTGCTTATTTTTATTGCGATTTTTATTGCGATTTCTAT
>DTUI01000019.1 GCA_012964205.1 Candidatus Thioglobus sp. | reverse complement strand
ACTAAAAAACCCCGCACTAGGCGGGGTTAAAAAATTTAGTAATTTTTAGCGAGGATTATTTTTTAAATTCAGGGTAAGCCTCTAAGCCACATTCTGAAATATCAGAACCAGCATACTCTTCTTCTGCTGAGATTCTGATACCCATTACAGCTTTAAGGATTAACCATAAAACTATCGATGTACCAAATACCCATACGAAGATTGTACCTGCGCCAGCCAACTGACCTGTAAACGAAACACCCGAGTTAGTTAATGGCACAGCTAATAAGCCCCATAAACCAACTACACCGTGTACAGAAATCGCACCTACTGGATCATCAATTTTGAACACTTTATCAAGTGTTGAAATTGAGAACACTACCAAGATACCACCGATTGCACCAATCAAAGTTGCTTCAAGTGCTGTTGGCGTATCAGGGCCAGCAGTAATTGCAACAAGACCTGCTAATGCACCGTTTAATGCCATTGTAAGATCTGCCTTACCCCATACTAATTTAACTAGAATTAAAGCTGCAATCACACCGCCAGCTGCTGCTGCATTAGTATTCAAAAATACCATTGCTACTGCATTAGCACTCTCTTTACTTGCCATTGCTAACACTGAACCACCGTTAAAACCAAACCAACCTAACCACAGGATGAATGTACCTAGTGTAGCTAATGGCATATTCGCACCTGGAATCGCGTTTGATGAACCATCTTTATTGTATTTACCCTTACGAGCACCTAGAACAATTACACCTGCTAATGCTGCTGCAGCACCTGCCATGTGAACAATACCTGAGCCAGCGAAGTCAGAAAAACCTAAGTCACCTAACGTGTACATGCCGAATACTGATGCACCGTTCCATGTCCATGCGCCTTCCATTGGGTAAATAACACCCGTGAAAATTACTGCGAAAGCAAAGAAAGTAAATAACTTCATGCGCTCAGCTACTGCACCAGAAACAATTGACATTGCTGTTGCAACAAATACTACCTGGAAGAAGAAGTCAGAAGGCGCTGCATAAGTAGCATCTTTTGCAATTACTTCAATACCATCAAGCATAACGCCACCGCCATACATAATGTCATAACCATAAACCATGTAGGTTGTACAAGCGATCGCGTATAAACCGATATTTTTTGTTAAAATTTCTGCCGTATTTTTACTACGAACCATACCTGCTTCAAGCATCGAGAATCCCGCTGCCATCCACATAACTAATGCACCCATCATTAAGAAATAAAAAGTGTCAATTGCAAATTGCAATTCTAAAATTGTGTTTTCCATCATGTCTCCTTAAATCGCTACTGAACCAGTCTCGCCCGTACGAATACGAACAACTTGCTCTAGTGATGTAATAAATATCTTTCCATCGCCAATCTTGCCACCGTCTGATTTTGCAGCTGAGCTTATAGCCTCAACTACGCCGTCAACTTGATCAGCTACTATAGCAATCTCTAGTTTTACTTTCGGTAAAAAATCTACCGTATATTCAGCGCCTCTATATAGCTCTGTATGTCCTTTTTGACGTCCAAAACCCTTTACTTCAGTTGCTGTAATACCTGTTACACCAATTGCTGATAGAGCCTCTCTGACATCGTCAAGCTTGAATGGCTTGATAATTGCTGTTACCATTTTCATTGTCTTTCTCCTTTTTGTTATACCAAAAAAATCCCAGTTAATCCTATTCATATAATTGTAAATAGGATTAACTGACATCAACACCACTTTTGCATTAACCCCCTGTGAAGTATGCAAAAAAAATTATTTAAATCCAAACTATAATAGAATTTAATTAAATGTCTGTGATTACTGTTAAAACCCACCGTTGGACCTTAACTGCGTTTAATTATAGCAATATTAAAAGTAAATATGCATTACTTTATAGTTAAATAAATACTACTAAAATTAAGTGTAGTTATCTTCAAAATTATCCAAAAAAATCATTACTAGAAAGATAGATAATAATCCCCATCACATGAAAAACTGAGACCTACCTTACCTTGCGCTTCATGGCGCATAATTAACAACAAGCCATTAGCCAATCATGTTGATATAATCCCGCTCCTTAATTACCTCAACATTAAACTTCTCAGCACTTTCGATTTTCTTTTGCCCGACGTTATCACCAATAATTAAGTAATCCGTTTTGCCAGTAACACTTGAAACAACTTGTATACCAATAGACTTAGCGTGCTTTTTCATATCATCTCTCGATCCTTGCATTTTTCCAGTAAAGACAATTTTCTTTCCAACAAGCGAGTGAGAGAAATCTAAATTATTCTGATTAAGAGGTGTTAATTCCAAATTAAATTCATAGCTGGAAAGTAGATCAAATTCGTCACGTACACTTTTTAGACCATCAACAATCAACTCAGCACTTAATACCGCAAAGCCGTCAATATTGGCGATTTGAAGCATATCAAGTTCAAAAATATCCTTGATTGAGCAAAATTTCAGTAAGTTTTCACAATTACCCATGCCCATTCTTGCAATTCCAAACGCAGCTAAAAAACGCCAATCTTCAATTTCTTCAGAGGATGAGCGTCTTAGTTGATTGAGTAAATTTTCACTGGTTTTATCGCCAAATCCCATCTGTGTAAAATCGTATTCGCTCAGTTGATAAATTTTAGAAATTTTTCGAATACCGTGCTCATAGAGCTTTTCAATGGTGGCAATACCAAAGCCATCATTATTAGCCAATATTTTGAAAAAATATCCCATTCTAGCAACGATTTGCGCCGGGCACTCACTATGGTTAACACACATCAAAAAATCAGACTGCCACACTAAATCTGCTTTACAGCTTGGACAGCAACTAGGAATGCTTGTTTCTACTGACTTTAACACTTTGATAATTTTAGGAATAACCAACCCTGAGCGAGTTAACTCAACAACACTACCCACACCTAAACCTTGTTCTTTCACTAGGCCGTAGTGATGACCTGTAGCCCTAACAATTGTTGCGCCACTTAATTGAGTCGGCTCAAGTTCAGCTACCGGTGTAATCTTGCCAGTACGCCCCACTTGAGGTGTAATACCAAGAACTTTTACCTGTGCCTTATCTTTATTCTCTTTAAAAGCAATTTGCCATCTGTGGAATTTTCGATTAGCACCCATGTGCCTTTTTAACACCTGGTGGGTTAACTCAAATACCACGCCATCAACATCAAAATCGACCATGGTTAAAATATTGTCAACAATTTGGCTAAAATTACTTTTTAATTCATTAATACTGCCAACCCAACTTGGCAATTGTGAAAATGGCACAAATAATGCCGCCTTATCATTAATAGATTTTTGAGCCTTTTCATCCAAAACTTTCTCTTTAATAAGACTTGCTTGGAAATTTCTTGGATGCTCAAAACTGTCAGATAAATACTGTTCAAAATAACTCTTTTTAACGACAATCTCGCCAGCACCTTGACCGCGCTTGCAATCGTTAAAGGTTTGTAGTCCACGATTAAAAACGCGCGTAATGTCACTGCCTTTTTTTCCGTCACCCCGAGTATACAAATGCAGTCCATCATCGTAGCCTGCAAAACCATCTAATTTAGGTGTGGCTTTAATTACAATATCATTGATGTTTAAGCCCACTTCAAGACAAGATTTCTCTATACGCTCTATCCATTTTAGAATTTCATCCCAAGAATAGGCTTTGTCAGTTGATAACATAACCTCAGGTAACAAAACTTTCTCTTCAGAAAAGCTCTGACCTTCTGGCTCTATTGTTTGTAAGAGTGAATGATGCGGAAGTCTTCTTTTAAGTTCGGCAAGATAGATGAAATCATAGTCTTGATCACTAACAATTGGGTTTCCGTCTCGATAGGCAATATTCGCCTGTTGACAAAATTCAGCTAGGTCGTCATTCGACAAATCATCCAAAAGAACTTT
>DTUI01000018.1 GCA_012964205.1 Candidatus Thioglobus sp. | reverse complement strand
AAAAAAACAATCAACAAATAAGATAACAATGGAACAATCAAATCGCACTAAAGACGCTCAAAAAATCACCCTTATTGGTGTATCTGTTGATTTTTTACTGGCAATTTTTAAAGTGATCGCCGGTGTAATTGGTAATTCAGGCGCTTTAATCGCTGATGGTATTCACTCATTCTCTGATTTGATTTCTGACGGTATTGTGCTTTATGCAATTAAGCACTCTCAAGATGAGGCGGATGAAGACCATCCATATGGACATCAAAAATTCGAAACAGTTGCCACTCTTGGGTTGGCAATGATTTTGGCTATAATTGGTCTTGGTATTATTATTGATAGCTTTGATCGACTTAACAACCCCGTAACACCAACTCATATTAACTTACTTCTTGGTGTTGCGGGTATCTCTATTTTTTCTAAAGAGATGCTTTACTGGTATACGCTAAAAGTTGCTAAAACACATAACTCCGATATGATGAAGGCTAATGCTTGGCATCATCGCTCTGACGCCCTATCGTCTGTAGTTGTGTTTACGGGTATTTTAGGTGCTAGTATGGGTTATATCTATTTAGATGCCATTGCTGCTATTGTTGTTGGCCTAATGATCCTTTACATCGCTTGGGAGCTTGGCGCAAGAGCTACCAAAGAGCTGGTCGATACTTCTATTGATGCTGAAGAAATTACAAAAATACGCTATAAGCTTGGGCAAATAAGCGGTGTAAACAGTGTGAATTCATTACGCACACGAAAAAGTGGTCATACAATTTCAGCAGATGTGCATGTACAGGTGGATCCATTCTTAAGTGTTAGTGAAGGCCATATAATTAGTGTTAGCGTTGAACGTGTGGCTAAAGAATGCCTTGCGGAATTAACCGACGTAACCGTACACATTGACCCTGAAAACGATGAGACTGTAGCGCCATATGAAAATCTACCAGAACGTGCTGAAGCATTAGGAATCTTAACCAAGGCTTTGTATAGTAATCATTGTGATGGTGAAATTAACCGTATTCAGCTACATTATTTAGCTGGCAAAATTCATGTGGATTTTTTCCTGCCATTAAGCTGTTTGGTTAATGATAAAAGTCATGAAGAGATACTGGCTAAATTAAATCAAACAACCGAAGAATTACCTAGCTTTGGTCACATTAGGGTTTACTTCGGTAAAGACTAAAGACAATGATAAGCATGGCACATAGCGCCAGCTAATGCATCTGCCGCATCTTCTTGTGGCGCTTTATTAAGCTTTAACGACTCACACACCATAAACGATACCTGGTCTTTAGCAGCATGCCCCTTGCCTACCACTGCTTTTTTAATTTGGTTGGGGCTATATTCAACCATTGCAATACCATTCATACCTGCTGCAGAAATAATAGCACCTCGGGCATGGCCAAGCTTAATTGCAGCATCTGGATTGGGACGATCAGGTCGCATAAATGCGCGCTCAATCACGACAATATCAGGCTGATATTTTTTGATCACTTGATCAATTTCTAAAAAAATCGTTGTAATGCGATCTGTTAACTCGCCCTTGGTGCGAATACATCCACTTGCTAAATACGTAAACTTTAGCTTTTGCACTTCAATTAAACCAAAGCCTGTGATTCTTGAACCGGGATCAACACCTAAAATTTTCATGTAATTTGTGTATCAATAATTTGAAATTAGTTTACTACAGTGAAATCTTTCTTGAATTATTATTTATAACACAATAAAACGCCATAAATTTCCCTGTATATAAGGTTATTATGATATACTTTATTTTTTTACACATATTACAAGGAAACCTCATGGCAGTATTAGAGCTAGACAACAGTAACTTTGACGACACAATTAAGAACAATGATATTGTTATCTTGGATTTTTGGGCACCGTGGTGTGGTCCTTGTAAATCATTTGCGCCAACTTATGAAGCCATGAGCGAAAAAATTGATGGTGTAACTTTTGCAAAAATTAACACTGAAGACCAGCAAGACTTAGGTGCTCGCTTTCAGATCCGCTCAATTCCTACACTGATGATTTTCAGAGAGGAGATCGCTATCTTTGCTCAACCGGGCGCTATGGCTGAAGCAGACCTTGCGGCAGTTCTTGAGAAGGCTAAAGAACTAGATATGGATATGGTTCGAAAAGAAGTATCCGAGCAAGAGAAAAGTTAAATCAAATCCGAATAGGTTTTTTCACTAAACCCAACTCTAATATCAGCATCTACCACTAATACAGGTCGCTTTATTAGAGTTGGGTTTTTTAACGTCAACTCTACAGTGATATCGCTCTTTTGCTCATCGGTTAAATTACGATAGGTGGTTGAGCGCTTGTTAATTACTTTCTCCCAGCCTAGTGCATCAACAAACTTTAGTAATGTCACTTCATCAAGTGGTTGATCACGAAAATCAATAAATTCAAAATCAATATTGTGACTACTTAGGTATTTTTGTGCCTTTTTAATGGTGTCACAATTTTTAATGCCGTACATTTTCATGAGTATTTTCTATTGATTGTAAAATTCAAGAATATCTTTTTGCTCATCGTCCATAATGATTTTTAGTCCTTTTTCCGGATAATGCCAATACGAAATACCTTGACTTGAAAGATCCACCCTATCCGGTTTACCAAATAAATCTAACACCACATTTTCAGGTAAATCTGCACGAGGGATAAAGGTTAATGATTTAATCGTGAATTGAGACATTAATGATTCAGCCTTTGACTTAAACGTGGTTTTTTTAACGCCAGATGGCATCATCATAGATACGTCAATATTATCACGTAGGATATCTATATTTTGATTGTTAAGCGCCAAATTAAGAATGATTTTAGCGCTGATACCACCAACCTTGGTGCTTGAAAAATACACCTCTAACTCTGGATCAACATTCTCATTTTCAAATAATGATGCTTCAATCTCTGTGCCAAATAAACGTGCAGCATCTAGTAGCTTGCTTTGGCCCATGGTCAAATCAAACACTACAGTTTGATCCTGATCATTAATATAACTTTGCCATGGCATGGCTTGATTTTCAGGTGTTTGTATATCGCGTGTTAATAAAAACATAACAGCAAATGCTATGAATGCTGCCAATAATGTATAACCGACTATGTGTCTTTCTTTCATCGTGTAAATGGGGATTTTCCAGCTTTATTGCGTAGCCAATTCAGCGCTCTAAAGGTAGGATTATGTTTAATAAATTTAAGCTCTAATTTTCGCTTTCCTGGAAACTCCATTAAGAATAAACCCAGCAAAATGGTGATTATGCCTTGGCCTGGTGTTACCAGCATAATAATGCCGGCAATTAAAAGTACAAAGCCAATCAGGGTTCTAATAACGACAATGATAAGATGACCAAGGTGTTCGATTTCAACTTTATGTTGATTGGTATGGATAAAATAATCCTGAGGAATTTTGCCTAATAATAATGGAGTTAATAAAAGACTGGCAATAAAAACAACTAAAGACACTATTCCCATCCAGACAAAATACTGATGATAGTCTGCTGTGGCTTGGGTAATAAAATCTAACATTCTAATAAGAAAGTTACTGGGCCGTCATTGGTGAGTGATACTTGCATATCAGCGCCAAATATACCTGTGGCCACTGTGTCATGTGCTTTTTGCATTTGATGAACAAAATAGTTGTACAACTCTTCAGCTTCTTTAGGTGGTTTGGCGGTGGAAAATCCAGGGCGTGTTCCAGAGCTAGTATCTGCAACCAAGGTAAATTGTGAAACAAGCAAAACACCACCTTTGATATCACTAACCGATAGATTCATTTTATCGTCGGCATCGTAAAATATACGATACGACAACAGGCGCTTAATCATTTTGTCAGCTTCGGCTAATTCATCGTATTTTTCAATGCCGATAAACACCAGCAACCCCTGGTCAATTTCACCAATAATGGCTGACTTTACTTCAACTTTTGCACTAGAAACGCGCTGAATTAAGGCTTTCATAAACTTAAGGCTAGCTTAAATAAGAAACATCTGCTACTGATAAGAATAAAGACCTTACCCAGTTGATAAGACTCAAACGAGCCTGCTTGAGTTGCTTATCATCGGCATTAACCATCACTTCGTCAAAGAAGGTGTCGATACTCACCTTTAGCGAGATTAGCTGCTGCATGTTATCAATGTAATTTGTTGATTTAGCAAGCTTAGAAGCCACCAATCCAGTTGCTTCAAATAATGCTTTTTCAGCTGATTCTATTAAAATTGACTGATCAACGTCAATAGACAACCCTTGATGATCCTTAAGCATATTAGCAATACGCTTGTTCGCTTCAATTAAACTTGCTGATGCCTCGTCCTTAGTAAAGATGTCTAGTGCTTCTACACGTAGGTGAAAATCAAATGGTGATTCTGGCTTAACGGCTAATACCGCTTCAAACGCCTTGGCACTTAGTTTTTGTTCTTTATAGTAGGCACGCAAACGATCCATCATAAACTTATAAATAGCAGGTGCGCATTCACTATCCACATCATCTGAATGGGCGGCTAGTGACGCCGAAATTAATGTTTTAAGATTAAGCTCAAGCTTACTTTCCACCATGATGCGCAATAATCCGAGTGCCATTCTACGTAAAGCGTAGGGGTCTTTAGAGCCTGTAGGGCCTTGACCAATACCGTAGATGCCTGTAATTGTGTCTAACTTATCAGCAATGGCAACAACCAATCCTTCTTCAGTAGATGGCAATGTATCGCCTGCAAACCTAGGGTGGTAATGTTCACTAATAGCGGTTGCCACAGCAGGATTTTCACCATCATTTAATGCATAATAACCACCCATAACACCTTGTAAATCTGCAAACTCGCCAACCATTTCAGTAACTAAATCTGTTTTACAAAGTAGTCCTGCACGCTTTGAATCTTGCTTATTAGCGCCCATCATCACAGCAATTGAACCTGACAACTCTTCGATGCGCTTTGCTTTATCGCCCATTGAACCTAGTGACTTCATGAACAATACTCGATCAAGGTTTTGCAAACGTGACTCTAGTGTTTGACTCTTATCTTGATCCCAGAAAAATTCTGAATCGGCTAATCTAGGGCGAATAACACGCTCATTACCGTCAATAATGACAGAAATATCACTAGACTCAATATTGGCAACAGAGATAAAGCTTGGTAGTAATTTTCCATTTGAATCAAGCATATGGAAATATTTTTGATGAGATTTCATTGCTGAAATTAGCGCTTCTTCAGGCACTACCAAAAATGACTCATTAAAGCCACCAGAGAAAGCACACGGGTACTCTACCAATGCGCAGACTTCACTTAGAAGCGCCTCATCGATCACAGCCACTGCGTTATTATCATTGGCAACTTGTATGACTTGCTGACGTACAATCTCTTTTCTAAGATTAAAATCAACTTCAATTTTTGACTGATCCATCATTATTTGACGATAATTTTTCGCCTCATCAATGCTAAATTCTTGCTGACCAGTAAATCTTAATCCTCGAGTTACATTGCCAGCAGCTAAGCCCATAATACTCGCCTCAACAACAACACTACCCAGCAACATCACCAACCAATGAGTAGGACGTACAAACTGCATATCTGAATCACCCCAGCGCATTGGTCTAGCAATTGGAAT
Organism: Candidatus Thioglobus sp.; assembly: GCA_012964205.1. Lineage (GTDB taxonomy): Bacteria > Pseudomonadota > Gammaproteobacteria > PS1 > Pseudothioglobaceae > Thioglobus_A. The sequence goes on along the minus strand of DTUI01000018.1, from coordinate 12,303 downwards.
ATTTTTAATGGCTGTATCTACAACTTGTTGCAATAAGCCTTTGGTTTCCAGGCCTTTTTGTTCTTTACTAAAAAAGTAATAATCTGACTTGCCAAAAGGTTTTTGCTGCAGATCAGCTTTTGATACACCACATGATTTAGCAAAACCATCAACTGCTTGATCAGGCGCACTAACTGATGGACCCTTGCGCTCAATAATTTGATCTTCTTGTTGTAATTCTAAATCGTGTACTAACACTGCCAAACGACGTGGCGTGGCAAATGACTCAACCGCTGAAAAACTCAGCTTCAAACTGTTTAATTCGTTAGCAATATTATCTGCTAATGCTTTTGAAAGCTTAGGTAATAACTTAGGTGGCAGCTCTTCAGTGCCTAGCTCTAATAAAAAATCTTGTGTTTTCATAATAGTCAATATTAAATAATCTGGAATCGAAGCTGGCCATTAACCAAATCGATCATAATGGAACGAGCGTAAAGTTTGGCAGGAACCACATCGAATTTTTTGTACACACCTGCAATAGATACCAATTCTGCATTAAACGATTGCACAAAAATCGTGGCTTTTTCATCGCCCTGAATACCGGCAAATAAATTACCCTGGACCTCTTTGTAAGCTGAAATTGAGCCGTAAGACATAATATCAGCACCAGACTTTACCTTTGATAATAAAACCAAGTCTCTATCATGTGCAATCACTTGTTGGAATGAATACACCTTGTTGGTAATAATTTTTGGCGCTTGATAAATTTTATCTTGATGTGGGTTTGGCACTTCAGCTTCAGGCTGCTCAATTTCTTGAACTTTAATTTTACTTTTTTTACTCGGTGATAATGATTTGCCGAATACCGCCAAACCTGAAAATTTTGCAAAATCAATTAACTCTTGTTTTTGTGAGCGAATACCCACGGCAACCATTTCGTTTTGCGATAGTATTTCAATTAATACAGCCAGCTCGTTGGCCTGGAAATTTCGACTTTCGATTTCCAGGATAACAGGTGCATGCTGAAATTGAGCTTTGTTGTTTTTAGCAAGCGAGTTGATCTCGTCTACCAGTGCATCGGTATTGTTGGACAGAACTCTTAACGTATATAAAGCCTCGGTTTGAGTAATGACTTCAATTTTACTCAACTGCGCCAGCCTTGTGTGCAATCAAGGAAATGCCAAACACGAGTCATACCTGAATCACCGCTCAGCATAAGTTCTAAAGGGGTTTTATGTTTGAATTTTTTTACACTGCGCTTTAACCAAACACTTGCATATTCTTTATTGGTAGGGAATGTTGTACCTAGTGACTCGTCAATGCCTAAGATCATTTTTGTGCGCTTCACCATCTCATTGGTGAAATCAAACGCCTTGTCGCCACGACGATACACATACAAATGCCTTGGCTTTAGAATGTCTTCAAGGCTAAGAATGATTAATTGATCGACATCTTCTAGCTTCCAATTTTCTAGAATTTGACAAAGCTGAAAGGTTAATTTGTTTTTTTCGTCTTCACTTAAATCAATACTGATTTCTTTACTGTTAGTTATACTTGCTGACATTAATTTACCCTAAAGTGGAATAATATTTCACGATCAAACACACTTTTGTCTGGTGCATGAGGTAGTGGTGAGGCCTTATAAACTGCGCGCTCAATGGCATTTTTAAATGCTCTTTCTTTTGCATTGTTGTTAATATTACAAGACTGCAATTTAACACTTTGCACATTACCTTTTAGATCTTGAAGTATGTAAACATCACACCCCCAATTATCTTTCGCACCTTGATAGCGCCATTTTTCTTTTACTCTTGAGGCAATTTGATTAATGTAATTTGCCTTTAGCTCATTCAAGATATCTTCTTGAGCAATTTCACGTTCTTGATCTTCTTCTGCCTGAATCTCTTTCTTTAGAGAGCGATTATCTTGCTCTTTTTCAAACTTATTAGATTCAACTTGGCGTAGTTTTTCAATATCTTGTTTCTTTTTCTCAGCAACCTTAGCTTTTTTCTCAGCTTCTTTGGCTTTCTTTTCAGCTAGGTTTTTCTTTTTGATGGCTTCTTTGGTTTTTTTCTCAGCGATTTTCTTTTTATTTAATGCTTGCTGGATTTTTTGCTCAGCCCTTTTTCTGCTTTTTTCAGCTTTTATCCTGGCTTGCTTTTCTTTTTTAACGTTGGCTTTTAATTTTTTAAGGCGCTGTTGCTCTTTATAGCGCTCGTTTTCAACTCGTTTTTCTGCACGCTTGAGTTCAGCTAAACGCTTTTCACGTTTTTGCTTAATGTTAATTAAACGCTGCTTTTCTTTCTTGATTTCAGTTAAATCAATGGTGACTGCTTTCGGCACTGCAGTGTTTGAAGATTTTGCAGCTTGCTTTGGAATATCCCAACGCTGAACGTTAGTAAACACTAAGCCAATCACTAGCGCAACATGTAATGCAATCGCCGTCCAGAATGCAAAGGGATGTTTTTTTGCAATCTTTGGTAGCTTTATCTTTTTAATTAAATCAGTTTTCATTAGTTTTCGACGGCTGATTCAGTAACAATGCCAACTTTATCTACGCCTTGCTTTTGCAAGAATGACATAAGCGACACAACAGAGCCATAAGCAACATTAGCATCACCCCGTACAAACACTTTCATACTTGGGTAGATTTGTAAACGTGCGCTTACGCGTCCGGCAATAATCCCCAATGGTAATTTGTCACCTTGGGCAATGTCAGAATTATCTTCATTAAGTGAATTAATGAAATACTCACCATCTTTATTGATGGTGATAATAGTTGGCTGTTGCTCAGTAAAATCAACCATTTTGGCATCGGCAGTAGGTAAATCTACCTCGATCCCTTGTTCCATGATTGGTGTTGTCATCATAAAGATAACCAGCAGCACTAGCATGACATCAATATACGGCACAATGTTAATGCTTGCATCAACACTAGGTCTATGACGTTGTGGTAATTCAATCATAGTTCGAGCTTACTTTTGTCTTTGGAAAGTAACAAATAATTCCTCTACGAAAGAGGTGTACTTGTTATTGATTTCACCCACTTGAGTGATTAATCGATTGTAAGCGATGGTTGCAGGAATAGCTGCAAACAAACCAAAAGCAGTTGCAATCAGCGCTTCGGCAATACCAGGCGCTACAATTGAAATGGTTGCCTGCTTAACAGAAGCTAGACCAATGAAAGAATGCATGATTCCCCATACCGTTCCAAATAAACCAATATAAGGGCTTGATGAAGCGATCATTGCAAGTATGCTTAAGCCATGATCCAAACGATCAACCTCATTATTAACTGCTGTATTCATTGAGCGATAAGCTCGCTCAGAGTTCATAACCAAAGCTTGATTTGAAGCAGAAGTTGTATGGGAAAACTCACCATAACCAGCGCCAAAAATATGTTCCATCGCTGTGCGATTAGACACTTGATTAGGAATTTGACCGTGCAATAAGGCCAAATCAGTATCTGCTAAAAAGTTATTGTGAAAAACTTTAATATCTTTATCAGCATCCATAAGTGACTTCTTCTTTGACATGATAATCGTCCAAGAATAAATACTCATTAACACCAAGATAAACATAACCACTTGCACAACGAAGCCAGCACTGATAATTAGGCTTAAAATTGATAAACTATTGTCCATTTATTTTCTCCAGAATGTTGCTGGGAATGGCACTAGGTTTAAAACTTTGCGCATTCAAACAAGCAACGGTAATTTGTGCTTCAAATAATACCTTATTTTGTTTAAGATCCTTGATTTTCTGCGAAAAAATCAAGCTAGCATGTCGAGTTTTTTCTACCTCGGTACTAACACTAAGTAAATCATTAAAACGAGCGGGTGATAAGTAATCTGCCTGAATTGATTTAACTGCAAAAATAATGTTTTCCTGGGTGATTAATTGATCTTGTTCAAAGCCCATTTCTCGTAAAAATTCACTGCGCCCACGTTCGATAAATTTTAGATAATTTGCATAATAAACTACGCCACCACTATCGGTATCTTCGTAATAAATTCTTACTTGTAAATCACTCATTAAATAAGCCTTGACGGCTAGAAGGCGTTGACGCACCTAAATGCTCATAAGCTAGATTAGTGGCACTTCGCCCTCTAGGGGTGCGATGTATAAATCCTTGTTGAATTAAATAAGGCTCAACCATATCTTCTAGTGTGCCACGTTCTTCACCAATAGCAGTGGCTAACGTATCCAATCCAACAGGCCCACCTGAGAACTTATGAATCATAATGGATAAATAATCTCGATCAAGCTGCTCCAATCCTAATTCATCGACTTTTAAAATACCTAACGCTTCGTTGGCAATTTTCTGATGAATAATGCCATCTGTTTTTACATCGGCAAAATCTCTAACACGGCGTAACAATCGATTTGCAATTCTAGGTGTACCACGTGAGCGTCTAGCGATCTCATATGCACCACTTGGCTCAATTTCAATATTTAAGATTCTGGCTGATCGCTCAACAATAACTTGTAAATCTTTATTGTTATAAAATTCTAAACGCTGAACAATGCCGAAACGATCACGTAAAGGTGAGGTTAGCATGCCAGCGCGCGTGGTCGCACCAATTAATGTAAAGGGTGGTAAGTCAAGTTGCACCGAATGCGCAGCCACCCCCTCTCCCACCATAATGTCTAGCTTGAAATCCTCCAAAGCTGGATAGAGAATCTCTTCAACCACAGGATTTAGACGATGAATTTCATCAATAAACAAAACATCATAAGGCTCTAATTTCGTCAAAATTGCTGCTAAATCACCAGAACGTTCCAAAACTGGACCAGATGTTTGTTTTAACCCTGCGCCCATTTGATTTGAAATAACATTGGCCAATGTAGTTTTTCCAAGCCCGGGAGGGCCATAAATCAAACAATGATCAAGCGCATCTCCACGCTTTTTAGCTGCCTCAATAAAAAGTGCCATTTGAGATTTGACATCATCCTGCCCAATATACTCAGACAAGCAATCTGGACGCACAGAAGTCATAACGATATCTTCGCTACCTTGGTCTGTTCCGCCTACTAAAGAATCTTCTTCTATCATGTTGATTTAATGAGTTTTTCAATCATTTTAACGTGAGACCTCAATCCAAAGTGGGCAAAATTTTCTGGAACAATAGTTTGATTTTAATAGCTTGAGTCGAATGCTTTAGTTTCACCACTTTGGCAACACTAGCACCTTGATATGATCCAAATTTAGTGATAGTTAATTGCCACTCATCCTCTGTATTTAAACGATGTTTAAATACAATATTACCCAGGTTCTTGACTGGAAAATACCAACCAAATTCTTTGATCATTAGTTGTTTTAAATCTTGTGATGATTGATGTCCATCAATATACAACCCATCATTATTTGAAACAATATTAATTTGCCCTAAGCCTAGCGTGCCAGTTAAAGTTAGGTTAAATACTTGCTCTTTAAATTTAATATTAAAACCAAAATTCTGAACCTTACCATGTGACACAACACCAATCCTACCTTTAAGCTGCCACTGACTAGGAGTATCACCTGCAAGCATGGCTTGCTGAGGTTGTACTGACAGTGTTGAGCAGCCTTGTAGTAATAACAAAATATAGAATGTTAGAAGTAATTTCATAAGCGAAACTATTCTAACATCCAAGGCTAATAGCAAATACCTAAAAAACCGCGACTAAGGTATAATCAAGCGCTTATTTGTCATTGTTATTTGGGTTTATGTCACGCATTGCTATTTTAAGTGTTAATCATGCACAAGCGCCAGTTGCGGTGCGTGAGCGTGTGGCATTTGCGCCTAACCTTCTAACCAACGAATTACAAAAACTCAACACCATCGATGGTGTTGAGGCGTGTGTTATTTTGTCGACATGTAATCGTTCAGAAATTTACGCTGTAATTGAAGACAAAAACGCTAAAGAAATTCTAAGCAGCTACTTATCACAAACACATAATATTCCTAGAGCTGAGATCGACCCTTTTTTGGTTTATTTTGAAGCAGATGATGCTTTGTCACATATTTGCAATGTGGCTTGCGGGCTCGATTCATTAGTATTGGGCGAGCCTCAGATTTTGGGCCAATTAAAAGATGCTTATCACGCCGCCAAACTAGCTGAAACTTTAGACAAAAAATTAGAAAAGCTATTTCAACATGCTTTTTCAACGGCTAAAAAAGTTCGCACAGATACTCAAATCGGCTCATCACCAGTCTCTATTGCTTATTGTGCTGTTAAGCTCAGTGAAAAGATCTTTACGGATTTATCAGAGCAAACAGTACTGCTGATTGGCGCTGGAGAAATGATAGAGTTGTGCGCTCAGCACCTTAATCAAAAAGGTGTTCGCAATATGATTGTCGCTAATAGAACCATTGAAAATGCACAAAAAATTGCCGATCAATATGGTGCGCAATCCGTCAGTTTAAAGCAATTTTCAAGCATTATTCATGAAGCTGATATCATTATTTCATCAACTGCTGCATCGATACCTATTATCGGCAAAGGACTCATTGAGAGTGCACTCAAGCAACGCAAGCACAAGCCAATGTTCATGCTTGATATTGCCATTCCAAGAGATATCGAACCTGAAGTTGGGCAGTTAGATGACGCCTATCTTTACACCATTGATGATTTAGAACAAGTGGTGAGTGACAACATCGGCTCTCGTGAAAAAGAGAAGGTTCTGGCGCAAGAAATTATTATTAAACAATCTCAAGTATTTAATCAATGGCTGTCAATTTTACCAAACGAACAACTGATTCAAAACTATCGAGCTAGTGTAAATCAGATTAAAAGTGATGCGGTTGAAGATGCATTGAAGCGCCTTAAAAACGGCGGCGATAGCGAACAAATTATTAAAAAATTGGCCGATCAGTTAACCAATAAAATACTTCATACCACTTTTAAAAACATCAAGCAAACTTCACTTACCGGCCTAGATCAATGTGAAGGCTGTATTCCTAATATTAAAAAATAATGAACGAATCAATCCTTACTAAATTAGAACAAATGTCCATGCGCCTTGAAGAAGTTGGCGCCATGCTTAGTGATCCACAAGTAGCCAGTGATGCTAAGCAATTTAGAGAATTGTCTATTGAGTATTCACAGTTAACGCCAGTTAATGATCAATACCAAGATTACCTATCAACCATGCAAAATCTTGAAGACGCCAAAATGATGCTTGAAGAAGATGATGCAGAAATTAAGGCTATGGCCAAAGAAGAGATTAATGACGCCAAGCAAAATTTAGAGCGCTTAGATCTTGAGCTTAAAAAATCCCTCCTACCTAAAGATCCAAATGATTCTCGTAACATTATTGTTGAAATACGCGCAGGTACTGGTGGCGATGAGGCTTCTATTTTTTCTGGCGACCTATTCAGAATGTACTCTCGTTACGTGGAAAAACAAAAATGGCAGTTAGAAATAATGAGCTCGAATACGGGTGATCATGGCGGCTATAAAGAAATCATTGCACGCATTACCGGCACTGATGTTTATTCAAAGCTTAAATTTGAATCAGGCGCACACCGAGTTCAACGTGTGCCAGAAACTGAAAGCCAAGGGCGTGTGCATACCTCAGCTTGTACAGTTGCCGTAATGCCAGAAGTTGAAAACATTGAGGAAGTTAACATTAATATGTCTGATGTTAGAGTGGATACATTTAGAGCAAGTGGTGCTGGTGGACAGCACGTTAACAAAACTGATTCAGCTGTACGTGTTACTCACATTCCAACTGGCACTGTGGTTGAGTGTCAAGATGGACGCTCACAACACAAAAACAAAGCTCAAGCGATGTCTGTTCTAGCTTCAAGAATTCTAGATGCACAACAACAGATTCAGCACAAAGAACAAGCATCAACACGTAAAGAGTTAGTTGGTAGTGGTGATCGTTCTCAAAGAATTCGCACTTACAATTACCCGCAAGGGCGTATTACCGATCATCGCATTAATCTAACTTTATACAAGTTAGCAGAAATTATGGAGGGTGATTTAGAGTCTATTATTGAGCCTTTAGTTGTTGAGCAACAAACCAACCAACTAAGTGATCTAAACGACGCTCTAGCTTAGTCTTCTCGGTAGTAACTGAGAGGCTACAAACAACACACCCAAAGCGATTACAATCATTGGCCCTGTGGCCAAATCATAAAATAGTGAAGCGCTCAAGCCCATTAGTACAGCCGCTATAGATATGCCAATTGACTGAAACGCCATAGCTTTTGGTGTGCGTGCAAACATCCTTGCCACCGCAGGTGGAATAATCAATAACGAAGTAATTAACAACACGCCAACAATTTGTACAGAGACTGATACTGTTAGTGCGATCATCAACATAAACAACAACTGATAAATCGCACTATTAAGTCCTTGGGAAACGGCCAACTCTTCATTAAGGGTAAGTAGCAATAAACGCTGCCAAAATATCACCAGCAATCCAACAACAATTATTAAAATGGCATAAATCCAAATTATATCTTGGCGGGTGATTGATAAAATATCACCAAATAAAAGAGAGAAATAATCTGTATTTGAGCCACCAACAATACTCAAGATGACAATACCTAATGATAAGGCCAAATGAGAAAATATACCTAATATGGCATCATTTGATAGAATCTTTCTTTGCTGTAAAACAACAATCAAGCTGGCAAAAATAACGCCAATTACTACTAATCCAGTATGAATACCTAAACCGGTAGCCAATCCTAATGAAACACCTAGTAAGGCTGAATGAGAAATAGACTCAGAGAAATAACTCATGCGCTTCCAAATCACAAAGCAGCCAAGTGAGCCTGTAATAATAGAAATTCCGAGTGCTGCAATCAGCGCTCTAACAATAAAATCTTCCACAATTAATGCTGTTTATTTAATGACAATCTTTACACAGGCCATAAAGGTACAAGCAATGGTCTGTTAACTGATAGCCATATTTAGTTGCAATATCATGCTGATGCTGCTCAATCACTTCATCATTAAATTCATCAATCTTGCCACATTTAATACATAACAAATGATCATGGTGTTCAGCATTCGATAATTCGTACATACTCTGGCCATTGTCAAAATTTAGTTTATTGATCATGCCTGCTTCTTCAAACTGAGTAAGCACACGATAGATAGTTGCCACACCTACTTCTTCACCTTGCATGACTAATGCACGATATATATCCTCAGCACTCATGTGATGATTTTCACCCTTTTCTAAAATCTCTAAAATTTTAAGTCTGGGTAGTGTCACCTTAAGACCGGCAGTTTTTAAATCTTGAGCATCCATATTCTCATCCTTGAGGTAAAATCAGATAAATAATTCTTAATCATTTTAATCAATTAATTACAAATGAACAAACTAACTTTGATTGTATTCTCATTCTCATTCTCATTTTTATCTGCATGTTCGCCTTCTATGCCAAGCATGCCACAGCTTCCTGATATGCCGGATATCATTCCTGACATGTCATTGCCAACGCTTTATAAGGATGATATCAATCAAGGTTCAGTTTTAGATAGATTTAAGATTAATCAACTTAAGCTTGGCATGTCACAAGCACAAGTGCAAGATTTAATTGGCTCGCCAAGCATTATTGATCCGTTTCATAATAAACAATGGAACTACATCAACCATTCTACTTTACATGAAAAAGACGACGTTCATTACCGCTTGATATTAACCTTTGACAATAAAAAGCTAACAGAAATTGATACATCAGGCATTAGCAGTCTATCCGCATTAACCGAGAAAGAAAAAGAACTAGAAGGCAAACGCATTGCAGAAGAAAAAGCAGCGGTAGTAGCAAAACAAGCGGCTATCCAGGCAAAAAAAATAGCTGCTGAAAAGCTTGCTGCTGAAAAAGAACGTGCAGCAGAACAGGCTCGAGTCGCTAACGAGCAGCGAATTGCCAATGAAAAACTTGCTACTGAAAAAGCTCAAGCTGAGGCTTTAAAAAAAAAGAACGAACTAGCACAAATTAAACAGCGCAAAGCTGACCAACAAAAAGCCATTAAAGCTGCTGAGGAAAAAATAATCATTCAGCAACCTAAGCCAACAACTAGCAACAAATCTCCAGTACCTTCTAAAGAAGAAGTGAGTACAGATAAGCCTTGGTATCAATTCTGGTAGGACTGTTAATTCATGTCATCACTTGTTATTAGCGATTTAGATTGTCAAAGAGGCTACAATCAGCTCTTTAGCAATCTATCTTTTCAGGTAAGTGCTGGCGAGGTATTGCGTATTACTGGCACAAATGGCAGTGGTAAAACATCCTTATTAAAAATTTTAGCAGGCATTAGTGCGAGCGAGAATGGCGACATTAATTGGGAAAAACATTCAGTTAAATCTGACGAATACCAACAAGAAATTTTCTATCTTGGTCATCATGCAGCATTAAGTGGTGAACTGAACAGTCTTGAAAATTTAGAATTTTTAAGTGCCTTAAATAAAAGCACCGATCAACGCAAACTAATCCAAGCATTAAACGATATTGGCCTTAAAGGTTATGAAGAGGAATATTGCGCTAACCTTTCTGCTGGACAAAAACGTCGTGTTATTTTAGCTGGACTTTTTGTATCAACAGCCAAAATATGGCTACTAGATGAACCTTTTACTGCACTAGATCCTGCTGGCGTAAAGATCGTAGAAAGTCGAATTGAGCAGCACTGTCAAAATGGTGGTTTGTGTGTATTCACCACTCATCAAGATTCAGCATTGGCCAATCAACGAGTGCTGGCATTATGAATGTTTATATAAAAACACTGAGTCGTGACCTACGCGTTGCTCTACGCAATCCTTCTAGCGTGCTTAATCCTTTACTGTTTTTTGTTATTTCTGTCTCTCTATTTCCACTAGCGATTAGCCCAGAGGCAGCCACACTTTCACAAATTGCTGCCGGTATTATTTGGGTGGCAAGCATGCTGGCTGTACTATTATCACTTAACGCCCTTTTTCATCATGATTACGAAAATGGTGTTTTAGAGCAAATGGTTACTTCACATCATTCTCTACCATTATTAATACTATCTAAAATTTTTGCACATTGGATACTCACTGGTATTCCAATTATTTTGCTATCGCCTTTATTGGGTGTTTTTCTATTTTTAGATGACGAAGGCATTAAAGTGCTGATGATTACACTACTTCTTGCTACACCAAGTTTGAGTCTGATTGGTAGTATCGGTGCATCGCTAATCGTTGGGATTAAAAATTCAGGCATGTTGTTGTCGTTATTAATCTTACCACTCTATATACCAATTTTAATCTTTGCCTCAAGTGCTGTATCTCAAGCCCAGTTTGGTCTCGCTATTGATGGACAGCTATACTTCTTGGCAATGTTTTTAGTACTCAGTCTAATGAGTGCACCGTTTGTCAGCGCTATCGCTCTAAAAATAAGTCTAGAATAAATTGCACTTTTTTGTTATAATACCCCAACACGCTGATTTGTCCCGATTGCTAGCGTTACTACCTAGAGTGGTTAAAACAAGCTAAAGCAGGCGTTCTTCTTAACTGAAAACCCTTCTTAATTATGGGTTTTTAACGTTCACAAGGAGAACAAATAATGATATTTACTTCTGAATCGGTGTCTGCAGGACACCCTGATAAGGTTTGCGATCAAATTTCTGACGCAATTTTAGATGCTGCATTAACACAAGACAAAAACTCACGAGTTGCTGTTGAAACTTTAGTTAAAGACAATCACGTAGTACTAGCTGGTGAAATCACCACAGGCGCTAAGATTGACTATGAAAAAATCGTACGCGAAACCATTATCGGTATTGGCTATGATAAAGAAGAATACGGCTTTAATGGTCATACCTGCGATTTAACCAATTTATTGGGTGAGCAATCACAAGATATTGCCATGGGTGTTGATGAATTTACAAACCACGAACAAGGTGCTGGCGATCAAGGCTTAATGTTTGGTTATGCTTGTGACGCAACTGATGTTTACATGCCTGCACCAATCTTGTACGCTCACCATTTGGTGGCTAAGCAAGCAGAGTTAATGAAAAATGGCACACTGCCGTGGTTACGTCCAGATGCAAAATCACAAGTATCTTGTATTTATGATGGTCATAAAATTGTTGGTATTGATGCGGTGGTATTATCAACTCAGCATGACGCCGATATTTCACTAAGCGACATAAGAGAAGCAATCATGGAAGAAGTGATTAAGCCGGTTTTACCAAGTGAATGGCTCACCGATTCTACTAAATTTCACATCAATCCAACCGGTCACTTTGTGATTGGTGGGCCAGTGGGTGACGCCGGACTAACTGGAAGAAAGATTATTGTAGATACTTATGGCGGTATGGCACGTCATGGTGGTGGCGCTTTTTCTGGAAAAGATC
>DTUI01000017.1 GCA_012964205.1 Candidatus Thioglobus sp. | reverse complement strand
AAATGGTATTTTTATGAAAAAAATACTTAAATCAAATGCAATACAAGCCTTATCCATATCATTATTCCAAAATTTGGGAAATTTTCAAAATTGATGATTTTTTGAATAAGTTAACTGTGCAAAGCGTTATTTGATATGATTACAGTTATAAAGGGTTGATTCCAAGGAAAATAACATGAAATTAGTTTACGCATTACGAGGTCAAATTAATTATTTATTTTATCGGTGGATTGCACGTCCTTTGATTTTTTTGTGGGAAGCGGAAACTGCTCATAACAAGCTTAAGCAGTTCGGCCTGCTATTTGCTTCTAATGTTTTAGGTCGGCGTTTATTAAAGGCTTTGTTTTATTACCAACACCCAAGCCTAAACACCACGGTAGATGGTATCAAATATGACAATCCGATTGGTCTTTCAGCCGGTTTCGACAAAGATGGCGAGCTAACTGACGCCTATCCACTCATAGGTTTTGGTTTTGCTGAATTAGGCTCTTTTACCGGCGATGTGTGTCCGGGTAATCCAGGTGTGGGCAGACGTTTATTTCGTCTGGTTAAATCTAAATCAATCCTAGTTTGGTATGGGCTTAATAACCAAGGTGCAGAAGCCATTGCTAAAAGATTAAAAGGTAAAAAATTTAAGATACCTATTGGTATTAGTGCTGCTAAAACTAACAATGCTGCGAGTTTTGATTTGCAAAATTCTATCGATGATTATTTAAAAACAGTCAATGAATTTAAGGAAATTGGCCATTATTACACCGTTAATATTTCTTGTCCAAACACCCAAGATGGTGAGCCTTTTGTTGATCAAAAAAATTTAGATGCATTACTTAGTGCACTAGACAAAGTCAAACAAGAAAGTAAACCGGTTTATATAAAAATGGCCGCTGATTTAGAGATAGATGAAATTAACATAATTGTTGATGCTTGCTTAAAGCACAAGATCGATGGCTTGGTACTCACCAACTTAACCAAACCATCAATGAGTGATGAGTACCTTAAAGAAGAATTAACTTTTGATAAAGGAGCTCTCAGTGGTTTACCGGTGCAACGTATTTCAACTAAAGTTGTGCGCCATGTTTATCAAAGAACGCGTGGTAAGATTACCATTATTGGCGTTGGTGGCGTGTTTAGTGCAGATGATGCTTACGAGAAAATTACCTCTGGGGCTAATTTAATTGAACTCATTACCAGCATGATTTTTGAAGGTCCGCAAGTGGTCAGTGAAATTAATCGTGGCTTGGTTGAGTTGCTTAAAAAAGACGGATTCACATCAATCGAAGCCGCGGTAGGATCGCGTAATCCTTTACTTTAAATTTCATCAATTAAGCTTTTAATAACTTGAGCAGAAGTATCAAATGCTTGCTGCTCTTGCTCGGTAAATTTAAGTTCAATGATTTTTTCTACACCATTACCTCCAAGTATTACAGGTACGCCAATGGCTAAATCGGTTTGTCCGTACTCACCTTTAAGCATCGTAATACATGGTAGTAAACGGTTTTTGTTATGAACAATGGCCTCTACCATTATGGTAACAGCAGCACCCGGCGCATCATACGCACTAGATTTTTGTTTGAGATTTAGGATTTCTGCGCCACCATCACGAGTGCGCTGGATTAGTTGGTCAATGGTCTTTTGGTCGAGTAGATGCTCAATGGAAATCCCGCTTATTGTGGTGAATCTTGTCAATGGTACCATGGTGTCACCATGCCCACCAAGCACCATGGCCTGAATATCGTTAATCGAGTAATCAGTCTCAATAGCGATAAAGCTTGATAGTCTCATAGAATCTAGAATTCCGGCTTGACCCATGATGCGATTTCGCGGCCAATTGGCTTTTTTATTGGCATAATAGGTAAGTACATCAACAGGGTTGGATACTACAATAACGTATGAATTTGGTGCGTACTTAATGATGCCATCCATAATTTCATCAATAATCTTAAGGTTGATTGCCAGTACATCTGCTCGATCCATGCCTGGTTTTCTAGGTATTCCAGCAGTGATAATGACAATATTAGAGTCTTGAATATTGGCAATATCGTTACTACCAACAAGCTGTGTATCAAAGTGATAAACACTAGCAGTTTCTTGAATGTCAAGCGCTACGCCTTTAGCATATTTCTCGTCTAAATCAATGAGTACGATTTGTTGAGTTAATTTTTTAATAGCAAGCATTTGAGCGGTACTTTCACCTACTCTTCCGGCGCCAATAATACTGATTTTATTAACCATGAGAACCCTCATTAAAATGCTTATATAATATCACTCTTATTACGTTAACAATATTAACCCAAAATGAGTAAAGAATTCCATGAATTAGCCCTTGAATATCATAAAGGCGATCGTCCTGGCAAAATTTTCGTTTCCTCGCACAAAGCTTTAGCTACCCACCATGATTTATCATTAGCGTATACGCCTGGTGTAGCAGCGCCAGTAAGGGAAATTGCCAAAGATAAGGCCAAGGTTTATGATTACACAATTAAAGGCAATCTTGTTGCTGTGATTACTGACGGTTCAGCTGTATTAGGCCTAGGCAATGTTGGCCCGTTAGCAGCAAAACCAGTAATGGAAGGCAAAGGCGTTTTGTTTAAGCAGTTTGCTGATATTGATGTTTTCAATATTGAAGTTGACACACAAGATGTTGATGAATTTATTAATACGGTTAAGAATATTGCACCAACCTTTGGTGGTATTAATTTGGAAGATATTTCTGCACCACGCTGTTTTGAAATTGAACAGCGTTTAATCGAAATGTTAGATATTCCTGTATTTCATGATGATCAGCATGGTACTGCCATTATTATTGCAGCGGGGCTATTAAACGCATTAGAAATTCAAGGAAAAACACCTGAACATACAACATTAACCTGTTTGGGTGCGGGTGCTGCTGGCATTGCAACATTAGGCTTGCTGTGCGAATTAGGCTTTAAAAAATCAAATATATTACTGGTTGATTCCAAAGGGATTATTACTGATGAGCGCAATAATTTAAGCAAAGAAAAATTAAGCTATAAGCGCACAACAGACAAGAAAACATTAGCCGATGCGATGAATAACTGTGATGTATTTGTGGGCGTAGCATCAGCTAATTTAGTCTCTAAGGAGATGGTGAGATCTATGGCTGATAATCCAATTGTATTTGCATTGTCAAACCCAGATCCTGAGATTTCACCAGCTGATGCTAATTCCGTACGGGATGACTTAATCATGGCAACCGGGCGTAGTGATTATCCAAATCAAGTAAACAACGTGTTGGGTTTTCCATTTATCTTTAGAGGTGCGCTAGACGCTAAAGCCAGTGAAATTAATACTGAGATGAAAATAGCAGCCGTACATGCATTAAAAGATTTGGCAAAACTAGAGGTTCCTGAAGATGTATTAAAAGCCTACAATACTGATTCTATCAGCTTTGGGAAAGATTATATTATTCCAAAACCTTTTGATAAAAGATTGATAGATGTTGTGCCAAAAGCAGTTTATGATGCAGCAATTTCAAGCGGCGTTTCACGTATTTGAAAAAACTCATAAAAACTTCAAAATAGCGCTTGCAAAGATAAAGTAGCTATGGGATAATTCAGGATTGTTTTGGTGAGATTTACGAGTGGTTAAAGTATGTGGATTGTAAATCCATCGCCTCCGGCTTCGAAGGTTCGAATCCTTCTCTCACCACCATAAAACAAAAAATATTCGCGGGTATCGTATATTGGTATTACCTTGGCCTTCCAAGCCAATGAGACGAGTTCGATTCTCGTCACCCGCTCCATGTGGAAGAGGTTGTGCTCACCTAGCTCAGTCGGTAGAGCACTTCCTTGGTAAGGAAGAGGTCGGCGGTTCAAATCCGCTGGTGAGCTCCAAAAATTAATAAGATCTAAACAACGAGGAAGATAAAATGGCTAAAGAAAAATTTGAAAGAACCAAACCCCATGTTAATGTTGGCACA
>DTUI01000016.1 GCA_012964205.1 Candidatus Thioglobus sp. | reverse complement strand
GCATTACCTCACGGGTTGAGCTGGAGATCCACACTTCATCGGCTGATAAAAGCTCGGTCAATGTCAGTGCAGACTCATCAATGCTTAAATGACAGTGTTTGGCGCTTTCTAGTACCAAATCACGAGTAATGCCAGATAGGATGTGATCACCTGTCGGATGGGTAAATAGCACATTATCTTTAACGATAAACACATTAGAGGTAGCGCCTTCGGTAATCAGCTGATCACGATGGAGGATAACTTCTTCGACCTGGTTTTGTTTGGCTTGTTGTGAGTACATGATATTAGCCAACAAAGAGGTGGATTTAATATCACAACGTTGCCAGCGAAAATCAGACTGACTCATGGCTCGATAACCTATTTCAAGTTCAGCTTTAGTTTTAGGCGTTAAAGGGCTTGACTCAATAAACACTGTTGGACTAAGTGAATCAAAACTGTGCTTTCTGCTAACATCCGCACCACGACTTATTTGCAAATAAAGTGATTGACTAGACTCTGATGAAAAGCTCAGTAACTCATGTAATATTTCACGCCATTGTTTCGGTGAGTATGGATTGTTAATTTGTACTGAATTAAGGCTATTTTGTAAGCGCTCAAGATGCTCATCAAGGCGAAAAATCTTCCCAGAATAAACTGGAATAACTTCATAGACACCATCACCGAATAAAAAGCCTCTGTCCATGACAGAGACTTGAGCTTGTTCTTTGGGAATAAATTCGCCGTTAAGGTAGACCATTAAAGCCCAACTTTCTCCAACATGCGCGAGAAAAATCCTGCTTGCTCTGCATCCTCTAGGGCGATTAATGGAATTTTAGCAGTGGTCTTTCCTTCAAATTGAATTAGAAGGTTGCCAATTTTATCACCCTTGCTGATTGGTGCTGATAGGTCACTATTAAGTTGGATAACTTGATCAGATAATTTAAATTGTCCACGAGCTAGAGTAAAGCTTGCCTCACCGACAGAGCCAACTTTTAACATATCCTCTATAGCGCTAGAAATGGGAACTTGTTTAGTAAAGTCTTTTAGGGATTGAGTTTCGAAAAATCTAAAACCGTAGTCTAGGATTTTTTGAGTTTGAGAGGTTCTTGCTTCTGTACCAGTTGACCCAAGCACAACTGAAACTAGGCGCATATTTACACGGTTAGCACTAGCGACAAGATTGTAGCCTGCTTTTTTGGTGAAGCCTGTTTTAAGTCCATCAACGGTATGATCACTCCAAAGCAGCCTGTTACGATTACGTTGCTTGATGCCGTGGTAAGTGAATTCTTTTTGTGAGTACCATGGGTAGAATTGAGGGAAATCACGAATAGTTGCTGCAGCCAAAATAGCCATATCTGCAGCAGTAGTATGTTGATCGGCATGCGGCAAACCTGAAGCATTTTCAAAACGTGAATTTTTCATACCCAATTCACGAGCATATTCGTTCATATAGGTGGCAAATGTACCTTCTGTACCAGCAATGTGCTCAGCAAGAGCGACTGCAGAGTCATTACCAGATTGAATAATCATGCCTTTTAATAAAATTTCAAGCTTGATATTTTTACCCACTTCAACAAAACTTTTAGAGCCACCAGTTTTCCAAGCTTTTTTACTAATGCGCACTTCATCGTCAAGGCTAGCACGACCATCATTAATCAGCTGAAAAACCACATAAGCAGTCATTAGTTTGGTTAGGCTAGCTGGTGCACGTTTTTCGTGTGGATTGCTACTTGCTAGTGTTTTTCCAGAGTTGTAGTCTAATACAGTAAAGGCAGCAGCATTAATATCAGGAGATTTTGGAGTGATAAAAATAGCTGCTTGCGCATTGATTGAGACAGTAGCAACTGAAGCAATAAGAAGTTTAGAGATAGATGAAAATTTCATAATGTTTTAAGGATGGTTTTGAGTAAATTTTTGTTTGATTTTTTCAGATAATTGGACGGCAGTCATTGCATATCTATTGTCATGATTATAACGAGTTAGTACATAGAAATTCCAAAAAGTCAGCCAGGTTTCAAAATGATTATCTTGAGGCAGTCTGATAAATGCTAGCTTGGTTTTATTGTTAATATCACTGTCTATCTGAAAGCCCTTATTACGCCAATACAAAGCATTCTTTTTTGGTTTATTAGTACTTGATGTGGCGTGGTTATTTTGAGCGCTTGATAAGGTGATTGGGCGAGTATAAGGGCCAAAATCATGCCACTGATGTTTGTCAAAATAATTTGCAATAGAGCCAATAGCATCGGCAGCACTGTTAAATAAATCTACCTTTTGATCAAAGTCAAAATCTACTGCATAATATCGATAAGAGCTAGAGATAAATTGTGCATAGCCAAGAGCGCCTGCATAAGAGCCTTTAATGGCTAGTGGTGGTAGTGCGTTTTCACGTGACATGAGGAGGAATTCTTCAAGTTCTTTTTGGTAGAATTTTTTGCGACGATGCTTGCCAAAAGATAATCTTGCTAGAGTCTCTAGAGTTGGGTGTGTGCCTTTATTATTGCCATAATTGGTTTCAATGCCTAAGATGGCAACAATGATTTCCTGAGGAACGTTGTATTGTTTTTCGGCGCGTTTGAGTGTTGAAAGATTGTCCTTCCAAAATTGAACGCCATTGTTAATGCGTTTGTCGGTGATGAACAGGGCGCGATATTTATCCCAAGACAAGGGTTTAGATTTTTTTCTTTTCTTGCTTGATTTGTTTTTTTTATCGGCAACAATTAAATTAACTTTTGAAAATATAAGGTGTAATTCATCTTTATTAAAATGGTGCTCTTTTGCCATCTTATTAATAAAATTATGCGTTACTTGAAAGTTAGTTGCTGGCAAGGTTTTTGCCAAAACTGCGGATGAAAATAACAATAAAAAGACAATTAAAACAGGCATTATTGTTGTAAATATCTCGGTGTTTTGTGTTTTCGAATGGCCATAATAATGCCAAAACTAGACATCAGGGTAATTAGTGATGAGCCGCCATAACTAACTAGTGGTAATGGCACGCCAACAACTGGTAACAAGCCTGAAACCATACCAATATTAACAAAAATATAGGTAAAAAATGTCAAGGTAAGGCTGGCACCTAGCAATTTAGAGAAGTTGTCTTCAGATTGAAAGGAGATGACAAATGCTCTATAAATAATCAATCCGTAAAGTACGAATAAAAACAATACACCAAGAAGCCCAAGCTCTTCAGCGACAACGGCAAAAATAAAGTCAGTAGCATGCTCAGGAAGAAAGTTAAGCTGGGATTGTGAGCCTTGCTCTAGACCTTTTCCAAAAATACCACCAGAGCCAATGGCAATTTTAGATTGTAAGATGTGATATCCAGAGCCAAGAGGGTCGGAGCTTGGATCAATTAATGTCATGATGCGTTTTTTCTGATACGCCATGAGTAAATAATTCCAGGTAATGTATCCAGATGCAGCTATGAATGAGCCGATAAGAGATAAGTTAAGTAAATTATTTTTAAGAATTTGAATGCGAATTCCTGAAAAAAATAAAACATAGACGCCGGATGCACCAATTAGCAAAGAGGTGCCTAAATCAGGCTGTCTGGCAATTAACAACACAATGACTGCAATTGAAATAATGGATAAAAAAACAGGTACTGGCTTTGCTGGCAAGGTTTTTTCGCTCAATATAGAGGCAATGGCAATGGGTACGATAACTTTCATGATTTCAGAAGGCTGAAAACGCACAAAGCCAAGATCTAGCCAGCGCTGTGCGCCACCACTACTGGATCCAAAAAACAACACCAAAATTAGTAGAAAAATACCAAACAGCATGAGAAAAGGTGAGAAGCGCCTAAGCACATAAGGCGGAATTTGTGCAATAACCAGCATGGCACCAATGGCCAGGGAAAAATGAAAAATTTGCTTGTAAAGGGTGGTGAGAGAGCCTGCAGAAGCGGAGTAAAGCACCACAAGGCCAAAGCTACTAAGCGCCATAATGAGTAAAAATAATGGTGTATCCATTTTAAAGTAATGCCAATAATGCCTTAATTGCGCAATACTAAAAAAACTCACAACAATAACAGTCCAATATTTCTAACGTCAGATAATAAAAGATTAAAGCTTCGACAAGCAGATTCGCTATTCATACATTCAGTGTTAACGCCCATTTGTTGAATTTCAACTAACTGCTTACCACTAAGAAATTTCGGCATTGTGCCGGTGCCAATGATTAACAGATCGATATCATCTTGACTGATTAGTGGAAATAGTGAAAGTTTATTAATCTCATCGAGTTGATGAATGTTAGTTTCTATTGAGAAACTCTTAGAAATAAAGCAAGGTGTTTTTAACCGAGCGTAAGATAACTGAACTGCATCATTTTCTATAGAAATTACGCTATTATTATTGTTATCTTGTTGGTTAAATTCCACGTAAAGAGTAAGGTTTGTTTGCTGATTATTGATCCATTATAACAACAGTCTGCGTGTAAAATTATTGTCTTTTTACATTTGAGAAAAATTGTGAACGATTCTAATTCTACAGACATTTATAATGCTGATTTATCGAGTGGCGTAACCGCCTTTGATACAAAAAACTTTACCATGGCTTATCAGTTATTGGCGCCTCTAGCAGCACAGGGTAATGCAGAGAGTCAATGGAGACTTGGCATGATGCAAATGAACGGTCTAGGCATGGTTGAAAATCAGCCTCTTGGGCTTGAAAATTTCTTGTTAGCGGCTGAGCAGGGTCATGTATTTGCTCATCATATGATTGGTGTTGCTTATATGACTGGTGAAGGTGTAGATAAGGATATTGAAAAGGCGATTGAATGGTTTGAGAAAGCAGCTGAATTCGGCATTCCTGGCCCAATGTATACCCTCGGTATGCTTTATGAAGACGGTAAAGAAGTTGCTAAAGATTTAGAAAAGGCACAGCTTTGGTACGCTAAAGCTGAAGAAGTTAATACACCATAAGAGTTGTTTATGAAGTCAAGATTTGCACCGTCGCCAACAGGATATTTGCACATAGGTGGAGCCAGAACAGCGTTATTTGCTTGGGCTTGGGCTAAAAAACAAAAAGGTAGTTTCGTGCTCCGTATCGAAGATACGGATAGAGAAAGATCTACCCAGGCATCAGTAGATGCTATTTTAGATGGTATGAATTGGTTAGGTCTTGATCATGATGAGGGGCCTTTTTATCAAACCGATCGATTCGATCGTTATAAAGAGATTATTCAGCAGCTACTTGATGAGGATAAAGCTTACTATTGCGAATGCTCAAAAGAGCGGTTGCAAATTTTGCGCGATGAGTTGACTGAAAAGGGTGAAAAAGCCAAATATGACGGCTGTTGTCGAGATAAAAAACTCAACTCAGGAGTGGTACGCTTTAAAAATCATTTAGAGGGCTTTGTTAGTTTTGATGATGCAGTGAAGGGCTTGATAACGATTGGCAATAAAGAATTAGATGATTTAATTATTGCACGTAGTGATGGTACGCCAACGTACAATCTGACCGTTGTGGTGGATGATCACGATATGAAAATTGATACGGTTATTCGTGGTGATGATCATATTAATAACACACCCAGACAGATTAACTTGTATGAGGCGCTTGGATGGCAATTGCCTGAATTTGCACATTTGCCTATGATTTTAGGTAGTGATGGTGCTAGGTTATCAAAGCGCCATGGTGCAGTTAGTGTGATGGCTTATCGAGATGAAGGTTTTTTGCCAGAAGCTTTGTTAAACTATCTGGTGCGCTTAGGCTGGTCTCATGGTGATCAAGAGGTATTTTCTTTAGTTGAAATTGTAGAATTATTTGAGCTGAAAAATATCAATAAAGCGCCCGCTAGTTTTAATCAAGAGAAGTTGATTTGGCTTAATCAGGAATATATCAAGAAGGCAAGCACTGAGTATTTGATACAGCAATTACAGTGGCATTTAGACTATCAGTCTGTCGATATTTCAAATGGTCCTGAATTTTTTAGGGTAATTGAGCACTTACAAGAGCGCTCAAAAACATTGGTTGAAATGACAAATGGCTTAAAAATGTTCTATCAGGATTTTTCTGAATTTGACGAAAAATTGGCTAAAAAACAATTTAAAGACAGCCAGCCTATTGAGTTGCTAATGAATAAATTAAGCGCCTTAGAAGATTGGGCGGCAAACAACATTAAAGATCAGATTAAACAAGTGTGTGATGAGCTTGAGATTGGCTTTGGTAAGATTGGCCAGCCATTTAGATTGGCATTAAGCGGCAATGGTAATGCTGGAAATATCGATATTGTGTCAGAATTAGTGGGCAAAAAACGCACATTAGAAAGACTACAAATGGCACTTGATTATATCTCTCAATCTTGTAATTAAATGGTTATCATCTAGTATATGCAATTAGATGATTACAAAACTCAATATCAAGATCTACAAAACTCACTACAAGCTGGTTTTTTAACATCTACCAGCGCTGTAGAGGGTTTTGTCTTAGCTAGGGCCAATGGTGTTGATGAGCTATTAAGAGAAATTTGGCAAGGTTTTGATATGTCAGATCAACTTTCTTTGGTTGCTGTAGGAGGGTATGGTCGAGGTGAATTGCACTTATATTCTGATATTGATTTACTCATTCTTATACCTAGAGACTCACACCAAACTCATCAAGATAAGATCTCTCAATTTTTAACTTTTTTATGGGACGTTGGTCTTGAAGTAGGTCATGCTACAAGAGATATTAAAGATTGTGAGCGAGTTATTGATGATCTGAGTATTGTTACCAATATGCTTGAATCGAGATTAGTTGCTGGCCCTGAGCGAATTTTCAATCAAATGAAAAATGTTATTAAGCTGAGTGACTGGTCCTCGCAATCTTTTCTGGTTGAAAAACAAAAAGAGCAGAGTAATAGGCATGAAAGCTTTTCAAATACTGCTTACAATTTAGAGCCAAATATTAAAGAAAGTCCTGGTGGTTTACGTGATATTCAGACAGTTGCCTGGGTGGCAAAATGGTATTTTGATGTTGATACTTTATTTGATTTGGTTGCTTCTGATTATCTAAGTAATGACGAGTATGAAATTTTAAAGACATCTCAATTGTTCTTGTGGCGAGTTAGATTTGCCTTGCATGTGATTGCATCTCGTCGAGAAGATCGCCTGGCTTTTCAATATCAAAGGCAAGTGGCAGAGATGTTGGGCTACATAGATGGCGAATCAATGGCAGTTGAACGCTTCATGAAAGATTATTATCAAACCGTTACAAAGGTTAGTCGTTTGAATGATATTTTGTTGCAGTTACTTGAAGATAAAATATTAAATACCCAGATTTTAAACAGTCGATTTAGGATTTCGTATGGTTATATACATGCCTGTAATGAGCAGGTTTTTGTAAATAATCCGTCATCTTTTCTTGAGGTTTTTCTACTAATTGCTAAGCATAGTTACGTTAGTGGTATCAGCGCTGGAACACTTAGGCAAATGCAATTAAATTTGGATTTAATTGACCATGATTATCATAAAAAACGCAATAATAATCGTTTGTTTATTGAACTATTGCAGCAACCTCAAGGGGTAAATAAGGCACTAAAACTAATGAACCGATATGGCGTATTAGAGAGATATATTCCAGCATTTGGAAAGATTAGCGGACTAATGCAATATGATTTGTTTCATGCCTTTACGGTAGATCAGCATACATTGTTTGTTGTTCGTAATTTAAGACGATTTTTTGTTAGCGAATATGCTAACGAATTTATCTTGTGTAGTGAAGTTGCGGCAAAAATTAAGAAGCCAGAATTACTCTTATTAGGCGGATTATTCCATGATATTGCTAAGGGTCGGGGTGGTAATCATGCTGAGTTGGGTATGCATGATGCTAGTGAGTTTTGCAAGAGTCATCAGCTAAATTCTTTTGATACTAAAATTGTAGTAGGGCTTGTACAGAAGCATTTGTTGATGTCTAGTGTGGCTCAAAAGCAAGATATCGATGATCCTGTTATTATTAAAAACTTTGCCGATTCTGTAGGCTCTTTGGAGTTTTTAGAATATTTGTATTTATTGACTGTGGCAGATATACGCGCCACCAAAGATGATCTTTGGAATGACTGGAAAGACTCTTTGTTAAAAAAATTATTCAATCAGACGAAGCAATATTTAAGCGATGAAGTGAATACTTTATTGAGCAATAGTCAAAGAGCTAAAAACAATAAGGCTAAAGTTATTAAGGCTGCTATTGCGCATGGATTTGAGATGAAGTTTATCAATGGAATATTAGATAACTTACCTAAAGATTATTATCTTCGTTATGATCTGGACGATATTTTGTGGCATTTATCTTTGCAGTTAAATAAAAATTTACAAGAGATAACTGTTAGTTCAAAAATATCTGAAAGTAATGTAATGGATATCTTTATATTATGTAAAGACTTTAATAAATTGTTTTTCAATTTAGTTTCTGTTGTAGAGCAAATGGGAATGGATATCGTTGATGCAAAAATTTTAACCACTAAAAATGGTCAAGCGTACAACACAATTAGCGTTCTTAAAAGTGATAATTTAGCCGAATTGGATTTTCATCAGGCAATTAAAGAAGTGTTAATTTCGCCTGAATCTGGCGTTTCAAGACCTATACAACAGTTATCACATAAGTATTTTGATAATAAAACGCATATAAAATTTAGTGAAAATAAAAAATGGAATTTATCTCAAATAGAGATTAATACGCTTGATAGGGTGGGGGTTCTTTCAAATATTGCTTATGTGTTTTATAAGTTGGGCGTGTCACTTGTTAATGCCAGAGTATCCACTTTGGGTGGACGTGTTGAGGATGTTTTTTATATTCATAATGACCAGGGTAAGTTGTTAAATAAAGAGCAGCAGTTGGCATTGACAAAGGCTTTAGCAGAAAGATTGTAAAAGTCTAGTAATTGAATTAAATAGTGATATAATTCAATCATCACAGCAGTTCTGCTGTTTCTTTCTTATTTCAAATTATTTACAAAAAACCTATGAACGATAAAATTTTAGCAGTCACAGATGCAAGCTTTGAAGCGGATGTCATTAATTCATCACAAACCGTATTGGTTGATTTTTGGGCAGAATGGTGCGGACCTTGTAAGGCTTTAGCGCCGGTGTTAGATGAAATTGCCGATGAGTATGATGGAAAGGTTGTTATCGCCAAGGTTAATGTTGATGAAAACCAGCAAACGCCACCAAAATACGGAATCCGCGGCATCCCAACCATGCTTTTGTTTAAGGATGGTGTGGTTGCAGCTACAAAAATGGGCGCTTTGTCAAAGGCAGAATTATGCGCATTTATTGATACGAACGTTTAATTAACTTTATGAAAAGTGTAAAACTAATAGCACTTTTCAAAAAACAACAATTCTTTGTAAGAAATTACAACAACCCACTGGCAAATTCTTGCCAAGTCACAATGGAAAATTCATGAAACTATCAGAATTAAAAAAATCCTCCCCAGAGGAATTATTAGAATTAGCCCAATCTTTAGGTGCAGAAAATATTTCTCGAGCAAAAAAACAAACACTTATCTTTATTATCTTAAAGGCTAAAGCGGCTAACAATGAAGAGGTGGTTGGTGATGGTGTATTGGATGTATTGCAAGATGGCTATGGTTTTTTAAGGTCTAGTGATGATTCTTATACCTCTGGTGCAGATGATATTTATATTTCTCCCAACCAGATAAAGCGCTTTAATTTATCCATAGGTGATTTGGTGGCAGGTAAGATTCGCGCCCCTAAAAAGGGTGAGAAATACTTTGCCCTTGTTCAAGTATCTGAAGTTAACGGGGAAAATCCAGAGAGCGTGAGAAATCGCGTACCTTTTGCCTCATTAACACCTATACATCCGAATGAGCGTTTAAATTTAGAAATTGGTAATGGCGGTACTGAAGATATTACTGCCAGAGTGATTGACTTGGTTGCACCATTCGGTAAGGGTCAGAGGGGTTTATTGGTTGCACCACCGAAAGCTGGTAAGACAATGATAATGCAAAATATTGCAACGTCTATTTCACGTAATCATCCAGATTGTGAGCTAATTGTATTGCTAATTGATGAGCGTCCAGAAGAAGTAACAGAGATGTCACGTACGGTTCGTGGAGAGGTGATCGCATCAACTTTTGACGAATCTGCTAAGCGTCATGTTCAAGTGGCTGAAATGGTCATTCAAAAAGCTAAAAGACGTGCTGAACAGGGTAAAGATGTCATTATTTTATTGGATTCAATTACCCGATTGGCAAGAGCCTACAACACCATAGCGCCTTCATCTGGAAAGGTGCTTACCGGTGGTGTAGATGCTAATGCTTTACAGCGACCTAAGCGTTTCTTTGGTGCGGCTAGAAATATTGAAAATGGCGGTAGTATTACGATTATTGCTACAGCCTTAGTTGATACTGGCTCTAAAATGGATGAAGTGATCTATCAAGAGTTTAAAGGAACTGGCAACATGGAATTGCATTTGGAAAGACGCTTAAGTGAAAAGCGTATATTCCCTGCAATCAATATTAATGCTTCTGGAACACGTCGTGAAGAGCTAATTACTGATGAAAAAGAATTGCAAAAAATGTGGATTTTAAGAAAAATTCTCCACCCTATGGATACTGTAGAAGCGGCAGAATTTTTAATTGATAGATTAAAGATGAGTAAAACTAACGATGAGTTTTTCTCCTCCATGTCGCAAAAGAAATAAAACTTACTTTTTGCTTTATACTTGAATTATGAATTCGGTATTCTCTAAAGCTTTAAAACTTCAAAATAGCATTGTTGCAAAATATGTCATGCGTCAAGTATTGATGCTGTTAGCGGCAGTTTTTATTGTTATTGGATTGG
The DNA here is from genome assembly GCA_012964205.1 of Candidatus Thioglobus sp. Lineage (GTDB taxonomy): Bacteria > Pseudomonadota > Gammaproteobacteria > PS1 > Pseudothioglobaceae > Thioglobus_A. The sequence continues at coordinate 7,371 of DTUI01000016.1, read as the reverse complement.
TTATTTTTGGCAATCAGCTAGTATTAGTTATTAAGGAAAGTATAGAAGAGGGTATTCCAGTTGTAGACCTTCTACCCTTGGTTGGCTTTAATATGATTCGAGATGTGCCATTAATCTTATCTTTGTCTTTATTTTTAGCAATTATTTTAGCGATTAGCAAGCTCTATAAAGATTCAGAGGCTATCGTTATGAATTCTCTAGGCGTGGGAGATAAACACTTTATGGTGCTCATTCAGCCCGTGGTTCTTTTTATCTTTATTTTTATTTTATTCTTAACAACAGTTGCTGTTCCATGGTCAAAACAGCAGCGCAGTATGATTATGGATCGTAGTGAAAACGCATCCGAATTTTCTTTTATTAAAGAAGGCGAGTTTCAAGAATTTAAAAATGGAGAATTGGTTTTTTATGCCTCTAAGGTAAAGAATATAAAAAATAGTGCCAAGCAAGATATGGAGGAAATCTTTATTTATGCTGAATCAAGTGGTAATCCGATTATCACTTTGGCTAGTCAGGCTCAAAAATATACTGACGCTAGTAGTAAAAGCGTTTATCTTAGATTAAAGGATGGTGTTCGGTATCACGGCTTTCCTTCGGATAAAAATAAAAAAATCTTAAATTTCGATCAGTATGATTTACAAATTATTGATGGTAGTAGACAAAGAAGTGCTAATGTATTGACAAAAATTGAGTCAAAGCCAACATTGGATATTTTATTCTCGAGTAATAATAAGGAGATAGCCGAATGGCAATGGCGTTTATCTCAGCCAATTAGTGTATTAATTTTATCTCTTTTTGGAATTTTACTGGGCAAATCATCCCCACGTGGGGGTAAGAATTTAGGCGTGTTAACTGGTATTTTGGTTTTTATTATTTACAACAATGCATTGTTAGTAGCCAAGTCAAGCTTGGAGCGTGGAGATTTATCCCCAATAGTGGGCCTATGGTCGGTTCATCTATTAGCCTTATTAGTTATTGTTATTTTTTATGCTTATCGTCATGGAAAATTAAGCCAACTAATCTCTAAACCTTTTTAACATCGCTATTTCAACCCTGGCCATAGGCGTGTAAAATAGCATCATTTTTATCTAAAAGAAACCATGTCTTCACAGCCTAGTAAAGAACTTGAAGTTTTTGACAATCCTAACCCTGAGCGTGATTTTGTTATTCAAATCGATATGCCAGAATTCACCTGTTTATGCCCTAAAACTGGACAGCCGGATTTCGCTACATTGCATTTAGAATATATTGCTGATCAGGCTTGTGTTGAGCTTAAATCTTTAAAGATGTATATTTGGTCATTTCGTGATGAGGGTGCCTTCCATGAAGCGGTTACCAATGAAATCTTAGATGATTTGGTTAAAGCGACTAATCCTAGATTTATGCGTTTAAAAGCTATTTTTAATGTTCGTGGTGGCGTCTATACGGCGATCATTGCTGAGCATCAACAAGATGGGTGGAGTCCCAAGCCAATTGTCGATCTTCAACATATTTCGTAGAAAAAAAAGCTCAAGTCCTATTCGAAAGAAGGTTAGCTTTGATAAAAAGTTAATTGACAGAGATGCGCTAAAAGTTGTTCAAACCATTTCTAAAGCAGGGTTTGAAGCTTATCTTGTTGGTGGTTGTGTGCGTGATCTATTGCTAGGACATAAGCCTAAAGATTTTGATATTGCTACCAATGCAAAACCTGAGCAAGTTAATAAACTCTTTAAACGTTCACGCTTAATTGGCAGACGCTTTCGCCTGGTTCACGTAATGTTTTCTGCCAGGAAGTTCTTAGAGGTGGCAACCTTTAGATCGGGCCAGGTTAAAACTGCAAAAAGTGGTGTCATCGTTCGAGATAATTGTTACGGAAATATTGAAGAAGATGTTGTTCGTAGAGATTTTAGAATTAACGCCTTATACTACGATGTTCGCAGTGAAGAGGTGATTGATTATATTGGCGGATTAGAAGATATTGATGCTGGTCAAATTCACATTATTGGTGAGCCATTAGTGCGCTTTGAAGAAGATCCTGTTCGAATGATTAGGGCGGTAAGATTTCAAACTAAGCTGGATTTTGAATTAAGTGATGAAATTAAAAAGGCCATCCATAAGCAAGCACCTCTGCTGAGTAATATTTCACCAGCGCGTTTATATGAAGAGTGTATTAAGTTATTTCATAATGAATATGGATTTAAGGTCTACGAGCGACTGGAAAAATACGACCTTTTAAGGCATTTGTTTAAGCAAACTAGAAAGAATGATTTTATTAAAATTGCCCTTAATAACACTTCTAATAGAATTAAAAGAAATAAGCCAGTTACACCTGCTTTTCTATTTGCTGTATTTTTATGGCAAGCTCAGAATGAGCGTTATCAGATAATTAAACAAAAACAAAAGAGTGTGTATTTGTCAATGAGTCAAGCTTCGGAAGAGGTGATTATCAATCAAATAAAACAGGTTTCATTGCCAAGATGGTTAACTGCACGCATTAAAGAAACTTGGATGATGCAAAATCGTCTTGAAAGAATGCAGCCTAAGAAAATGGATGATATCCTGTCAAGTAAGGGGTTTCGAATGGCATATGATTTCTTAGTGTTGCGTTCGCAAAGTATTAACCCAGAGCTTAAATCTGTTGCTGATTTTTGGACTAAAGCTCAAGTAGGCTATAAGCCTCTGGATACTCAATCAGAGTATAGAAAAAAACCAACAAAATAATGCAAGCAGTCCTTATTACAGGCTGCTCCAGTGGCATTGGATTATGCCTTGCACATGGTTTAAAACAAGCTGGATACCGTGTTTTTACCACAGCCAGAGATCCTAAGGATGTAGAAATATTGCTTAATTTAGGGTTTGAATCTTATCAACTAGATCTTAGCTCCTCAACATCCATTCGCAATGCAATGAAAGTCATAAATACACAAGTTGATGGCTTGTATGGCTTGATTCACAATGGTGCTTATGGGCAAGTTGGCGCTTTAGAAGATATTTCCAGAGAGACTCTTGAGGCGCAATTTCAAGCTAATGTATTTGGATGGCATGAATTGACCAATTTAGTTTTGCCAGGAATGAGAAGTAATAATAATGGTAGAATTATTTATCTAAGCTCTGTGTTGGGCTTTGTGGCAATGCCTTTTCGTGGCCCTTATAATGCTTCTAAATTTGCTATTGAAGGATTGGTGGATACATTAAGACTTGAATTAGCCAATACAAATATACAGTTATCCTTGATTCAGCCAGGACCTATTGAATCAAAATTCAGAATAAATGCGTATAAAGCTTTTAAGAGAAATGTTGATATGAATAAAAGTAATTACAAATCAAATTATAAGCAAATGATTAAGCGTTTGCAATCAGATGAATTAGCAGACTACACTCTACCACCAGAGGCTATTTTAAAGTGTACATTGCATGCTTTGAGATCACCCAAGGCGAAAATACATTATTGGGTAACATTCCCCACTAAATTATTTGCCGTGTTGAAAAGGATATTACCAAGTAGAATAATGGATAAAATACTCTCTAAAGCAGGCGGTGGAGGCAAGCGATAAACATGACAAAAAAATTTGATTTTAATAAGGGCTTGATTGAGCTAGAAGAAATTGTAAGCACCATGGAGTCTGGTGATTTAAGCTTAGAGGACTCTTTAGCATATTTTTCCAAAGGTGTTGAGTTGACAAAATCTTGTCAGATAGCGCTCAATGATGCCAGTCAAAAAATTTCAAAACTAACTCAAGAAGATGGCTTTACTAATTCAACCCCATTTGAAAATGCTTAACTAGTCGTCATGCCATTTGATCAGTACGTGACTCGAGTTAATGCCAAGCTTGATGGTTACTTATCCATTCAAGGCTCTCTCACTGAAGCTATGCGCTACAGCGTATTAGTAGGTGGAAAGCGCTTTAGACCAATTTTGACGTATTGTGTTGCTAGTTTATTTAATACAAATCAACAGAGTGTTGATTCAAGTGCATGTTCGGTTGAGTTTATTCATGCGTATTCATTGATTCATGACGATCTTCCAGCAATGGATGATGACGATATTCGCCATAATCAGCCAGCTTGTCACAAGCGTTTTGATGAGGCACAAGCAATTTTAGCGGGCGATGGCTTGCAGGCATTGGCTTTTGAAGTGTTGGTTAACGATCCTTTGTTAGGTAGTCAAATGAAAATAGAGTTATTATCGACACTTACTCATGCTGCTTTTGAAATGGCTGAAGGCCAAGCAATTGACTTATCAATTGTTAGTCAAACAGTCGATATTTCAGTACTTGAAAACATGCACCGTAAAAAAACCGGTGCATTGTTAAGTTGTGCGGTAGATTTAGGTGCGATTACCGCACGCTGCTCAAAACAAGATCGAAATATTCTGCGAGATTTTTCTCAAGCGATTGGCCTAGCTTATCAAATACAAGACGATGTACTAGATGTTGAGGCACCAGTTGGCATTTTGGGAAAAAACCAACATTCAGACAGTGATAAAAATAAGCCAACTTATCCATCTGTAATCGGTTTATCAGAGTCTAAACAAGCTTACCGAGCTTTATACGAGAAGGCTAGTAATGATTTAAATCTATTAAGTGTAGATGCTAAGAGTTTGCAACTATTAATTGAAAAGTTGCAAACAAGGTCGTTCTGAGATTGGACTATACTTACTTAATTATCAATAAGAAAGGGTGTTTCGAAAAGGTCTAATTTTTAGAATTGAACTAAAACACTACCCCAACTAAATCCGCCGCCAATGCCTTCCATTAGAAGGTTGTCACCTTTTTTAATCCTTCCATCACGAACAGCTACATCAAGTGCCAGTGGAATGGAGGCAGCAGAGGTATTTCCATGATTTTCTAAAGTGACAATAACCTTATCCATTGGCGTTTTAATGCGTTTAGCTACAGCTGATATTATTCGAATGTTTGCCTGATGGGGCACCATCCAGTCTAACTCTTCAGTACTCATTCCAGCATCAGATAAAGTTTCCTCTGCAAGAGAGGATAGGCGGCTAACAGCAATCTTAAAGACTTCATTGCCCGCCATTTCAATAAATCCAGTTTCATTAATAAAGTTATTATTAACTTGTAATGATGACAAATAACTACCATCACTAAATAATTTAGAATGAAGTATGCCTGTTTCTTCACTGCCACTCAGAACAACAGCACCCGCGCCATCGCCAAAAAGGATAGCTGTTGAGCGATCATTCCAATCGACAATTCTAGAGAGGGTTTCACTACCAACTACCAATACTTTATTGGCTGCACCAGTTTTAATGAATTGCTCTGCAGTTGTTAATGCAAATACAAAGCCTGAACATACAGATTGTAAGTCAAAAGCAGGGCATGAGGCGCCAATAGCATATTGCAGCATGGTGGCAGTGGCAGGAAAAATTTTATCTGGTGTTGTTGTTGCTAGAATAATTAGATCTAAATCAGATGCATCTATGCCTGCCATTTCGAGCGCATTGTTAGAAGCAATTTCAGCTAAATCACAGGTACTTTCATTGGTAACACGATGGCGTTGTTTAATGCCTGTTCGTGAAGTGATCCATTCATCTGTGGTGTCAATAGTTTTTGACAAGTCTTCGTTAGTAATGACGGTTGGCGGAAGGTAGCTACCAGTGCCAATAATTCGAGCAAATTTATTCATTGTTTGTTAACTCTTTAGAGACTTGCTGGGAGATCTTATCGATAATATTTGCATTAGCCTCAAGATAGGCTTCAGATATTGCTACAAAGAATGACTCTGCATTGGCACCACCATGGCTTTTAACTACAATTCCGCGTAATCCAAGTAAGCTAGCACCATTATATTTTCCTGGATCTAGGCTTGATTTGAAATCTTTCAATACTGGAGTGGCAATCAATGCAACGATTTTAGTCGCCCAGTTACGAGTAAAGGCACGTTTAAGATAATGCCCCATCATGCTAGCCACGCCTTCGCTGGCTTTTAGGGCGATATTACCTTCAAATCCATCACACACAACCAGATCAACAGTACCCTTGTAGATATCATCACCTTCAATAAATCCGTAATAATTTAAATTTGAAGCTTTTAATAGGGCCGAGGTTTTTTTGATTTTCTCATTCCCTTTCATGTCTTCTTCGCCAATGTTTAAAAGCCCAACAGTAGGTTTTTTAAGACCCTCTGTCTGCTCTACAGCGATTGAGCCCATCGTTGCAAACTCTAATAGAGCTTCAGGGCTTGAGTCAACATTTGCACCAAGATCGAGCATATGAGTATGTCCAGTCATGGTTGGCATGCGCCCCATGATTGCTGGTCTATCAATACCTTTAATAGTTTTCAATACGAAACGGGAGATAGCCATAAGTGCACCAGTATTTCCAGCACTAACACAAGCATCTACATCATTTGATTTCACAAGATTTATAGCTACACGCATTGAAGAGTCTTTCTTTTTGCGTAGAGCAATAGCAGGAGATTCATTCATTAACACTACTTCAGTAGCATGAATAACTTGAATCCTGTCAGAGACTTTGGCAGAAGAGGGGTGTTTGCTAATTTCAGCTTGAATGGTTGTTTGATCACCTACAAACGTGAGTTGTAGATCTTGAAACACACTCAGAGCCTTAATACCTGCTGCTACTGTAACAGGTATTCCATGATCTCCCCCTGAGGCATCAATTGATACCTTGATAGTCATGAAATATTAAGCTTCTACTTCTTGAACATCTTTAGTATTGATAACCTTTTTGCCACGGTAATAACCATCAGCTGTAATGTGGTGACGTAAATGAATCTCACCAGTTTCTTGATCTTCTGATAATGTTGGGCTTGCTAGTGCATTATGTGAACGACGCATACCTCTTTTTGAAGGGGTTTTTCTACTTTTTTGTACTGCCATTTTATTGACTCCTGTTTGAATTTTTTAATTGTTCTAAAACTGCAAAAGGGTTTTCACGCTTTTGCTCCATTATTGGGCTTTTATCCTTATACGATTGGCAGTCATGTGAATGCATCGGTATCATAGGAATGGTTATTAGCACCTCATCCGTTATAAATTCTATTGTTGAGAATTCTTCATCTGCATTCAGAATTGTCTCAAAGCTGTCGTCTAATTCGTCAGCTTGATTTTCATGAATAATAAAAGCCAATTTAAAAACAGGGTTTAACTGAAGTTTAACTTCTGTTAAGCAGCGCTGACAATCCAGCGCAACCTCTAATTTAACATTGCCTTCAATGCAAGGAATTCTATTGTTCTCAATAAAAAAACTTAAGTCAACCGTAATCTTGTCATTAGGGTTGGTTACAATTTCGTTAATTCTAGGAAAGTCTTTAACAGAAAATATCTGTGAAAAAATTAATCCTTTTTTAGAAAAACTTAAAAGCTTTATATTGGTCGGTATTCCTTGCATCTTTTACTATCATTAAATAACC
>DTUI01000015.1 GCA_012964205.1 Candidatus Thioglobus sp. | reverse complement strand
GACATCAAGATTTTAGACAGATTAGAGCTGAAAAAATGGCTCGTGGCTTGGGTGGAGCAGGTGTATTTAACGCACTAGAAAAAGTAAAGATTGTCGCTAAAAAAGGCATGATTACACGTACACATTTTGCACAGATGCTCGTACAAGAGGGTGTGTGTAAAGATATGCGTAGCGTTTTTAAGCGCTTTTTAACCGGTAAAAAACCAGGTGGCGTCGGTGGAAAGTGGGCAGAATTTGATGAAGTGATTGAATGGATACATGCAGCTGGCGGAAAAGCTGTGTTAGCCCATCCTTTGCGTTATCGCATGACTAACACCAAGATTAAGCGACTATTAGGCCATTTATCTGGTGCAGGCTTAGATGGTGTAGAGGTTGTTACTGGTTCAAGTAGTGGTGATGAAATAACACTGGTTAGTCAATGGGCAAAAGAGTTTGGTTTATTGGCGTCTATTGGTTCTGATTATCATGGATGGCCAAATCAAAGAGTGCGTATCGGGCATTTACAAGACATGCCAAATGTTAATGAAACTATATGGAAAGATTGGTCATGGCAAAATTAGTTGCAATTCACCCTCAAAATCCTCAGCCACGATTGGTTGCTCAAGTGGTTGATGTATTAAAATCTGGTGGTGTTATTGTCTACCCTACAGACTCTGGCTATGCGTTGGGTACAAGCCTGGGTAATAAAAATGGCCTAGAAAAAATTAGACAAATTCGCAATCTATCTAAGCGTCACGACTTTACATTAATGATGCGTGATTTATCTCATATTGGGGAATATGCCAAGCTCGATAATAATGCTTTTCGCCTACTAAAGAAAATCCTTCCTGGTGCTTATACGTTTATTTTACAAGGTACGCGAGATGTGCCTAAACGCCTTCTGCATGAGAAGAAAAAAACCATTGGTGTTAGAATATCGAGTCATGGTGTTGTTCAGGCATTGCTCGAAGAGTTGAGCGAACCATTGATGAGCGTTTCATTGATTCTTGAAGGTTGTGAATTTTATGATATCGATGATGTGCGTGATGCTGTTGATAGCAAAGTTGATTTAATTGTTGATGATGGTTATTGTCCACCAGACCCAACCACGGTGATAAATTTATCTGGTGATGGTATTGAAATTATTCGCCATGGTGCGGGTGATACTTCGTTGTTAGAATAGCGACTTCCCTATATAATTAAGCCTTTTTATACAACGCTATATTTGCATGAAAACTGCTGAAATTAGACAAAAATTCTTAGATTTTTACGCTTCTAAAGGTCATACAATTGAGCCGAGTGCATCTTTAGTGCCGCATAATGACAAAACCTTATTGTTTGTTAATGCTGGCATGGTGCCATTTAAGGATGTTTTTAGTGGTATTGAAAAGCGTCCGTACACACGAGCAGCAAGTTGTCAGCGTTGTGTGCGTGCAGGTGGTAAGCATAATGACCTGGAAAATGTTGGTTACACTGCTCGTCATCATACTTTCTTTGAAATGTTGGGAAACTTCTCATTTGGCGATTATTTTAAGCGCGAAGCTATTCAATATGCTTGGGAGTTTTTAACGGTTGAAATTGGCTTGCCAAAAGAAAAGCTTTGGATTAGTGTATTTGAAGAAGATGATGAGGCTGAAGATATTTGGGTGAATGAAATTGGCTTTCCAAGAGAGCGAATTTCGCGTTGTGGTGCTAAGGATAATTTCTGGCAAATGGGCGATACTGGCCCTTGTGGGCCGTCAAGTGAAATATTTTTTGACCATGGTGAAGATATTGCTGGCGGTCCTCCAGGGCATGCTGATGAAGACGGTGATCGCTATATCGAAATTTGGAATTTGGTATTTACTCAATACGACAAACAAGAAGATGGCTACTTAAAGCCGTTGGCAGCACCTTGTGTTGATACTGGCATGGGTTTAGAGCGCTTAGCCGCAGTACTTCAGCACGAAAACAATAATTACGACACGGACGGTTTCAATAGTTTGATCAAAGCAGTGGTTAATTTAACGTCTAATGCTGAAAATATTCAAACAGATAATGCCTCGGTTCGGGTCATAGCCGATCATATTCGCTCAACTGCATTTATGATTGTAGATGGGGTAATTCCTTCAAATGAAGGGCGCGGCTACGTGTTGCGTCGTATTATTCGTCGTGCAATTCGTCATGGTCATAAAATTGGTATTGAGAAGGTGTTTTTCTATCGTTTAGCGCCTGTACTAGCATTAGAGCTTAAAGATGTTTATCCAGAGTTAAAACTTGCATTGGCAAATGTTGAAAAAGTACTAAAGCGTGAAGAAGAGCGTTTTGCACAAACACTAGATCAGGGAATGAGTATTTTAGAAGAGGCTATTGCTAGTTTAAAGGGTGATGAAATTGATGGCGAAACAGTCTTTAAGCTTTATGATACTTACGGTTTTCCAGTTGACTTAACCGCTGATGTTGCTCGTGAGCGTAATCTTACGATTGATATGCCAGGCTTTGAATCAGAAATGACAAAGCAGCGTGATCGAGCACGTTCAGCAGGTGATTTTAAAACCACTCAAAAAGGTGTTGATATCACTCAAGAAACTGAATTTTTGGGTTACGAGCAATTAGAAAATAGCTCGTCTGTACAAGCATTAATTAAAGATGGAGAACAGGTTGAAGCTATTGAAGCAGGCGATCAAGCTATTGTTGTATTAGCTCAATCTAGTTTTTACGGTGAGTCGGGTGGTCAAGTTGGCGATAGTGGCATACTTAGTAACGACTCTATCACTTTTGAAGTGACTAATACAAAGAAACAAAAAACAGGCGCCTTTGAGCATCATGGCACCATCTCACACGGCACACTTAAAGTGGGTGAAGTGGTTGAGGCTAAAGTTGATGCACGCATGCGCAAGCGTATTGCTCGTAATCATTCGGCAACACACTTACTTCATGCAGCATTGCGCAGTGTTTTAGGTGAAACAGTTACTCAAAAAGGCTCATTAGTTGATGCCGATAAGTTGCGCTTTGACTTTTCTCACGATGAGGTAATTGCCAAGGCTGATATAGATAAAATTGAGGCGATGGTTAATCGTAGAATTTTGGGTAATTCGATTGTACACACTAACGTAACAGATATTGAAAGTGCCAAAAAGAAAGGTGCGATGGCGCTATTTGGCGAAAAGTATGGAGATAGTGTGCGCGTACTCAGCATGGGAAAAAACAACTTTTCTGTAGAGCTTTGTGGTGGTACTCATGTTAATCAACTTGGTGATATTGGTCTATTTAGAATCGTCTCTGAAGGTGGTATTGCTGCCGGTGTTCGACGTATTGAGGCAATGACTGGCTATGATGCTTATCAGTTTGACAATCAAACTCAGGATCGCTTAACAGCCATTGCGAAAATGACTAAAACCAACAACATGCAAGCTGTTGAAAAAGTGGCGCAGTTAATTAAGCAACAAAAAGAGTTAGAAAAACAAATTGCTTCTTTTCAAAAGCAGTTGGCCAGTAATCAAGGTGATGATTTAGTTGGTCAAGCTAAGGATGTTAACGGTATTAAGTTGCTTTCAACTGTTGTGGATGGCGTGAGTGGTAAAGACTTGCGAGATATTGCTGATAAACTTAAAGATAAGTTAGGTTCTGCAGTTGTGGTATTGGCAGTGGTTAGTGGCGATAAAGTGTCATTGGTTGCGGGTGTCACTAAGGATCTAACAGATAAATATCAAGCCGGAAAGATTCTTAATCATGTTGCTCAACAGGTTGGTGGCAAAGGTGGTGGTCGACCAGATATGGCACAAGGTGGCGGCACTCAGCCAGAAAATATTGAGTCAGCACTAAGCTCGGTTAAAGATCTTTTATAGCAAATATTGGAAATACTATTATGATTAAGAAAATTGTCAAATTAAGCTCAGCGAGCTGTTCACCTTGTAAACAATACGAGCCTATTTTTAATTCATTTAAGTCAGAGTTAGAATCTTTGGGCTGGGCTATTGAAATACTTGATGTAACAGAAGATAGAGGTGGCGCTTATGCTCAAAAATATGGTGTACGAGGCGTTCCAGCGACTCTAATTATTGAAGAAGGTAAAGATCCTATTGTTAAGATGGGTGTTGTGAACTCTGTTTCCGATTTGTTGGATTCTTAGGGTTTTATTTCTATTAAACCGCTCAATAAAAAACCCTCTTTCGAGGGTTTTTTATTGAGCAATGGTTAATTGCAAGTTTTTTTATACACAACCTGTAGGTTGAGGCATGCCACCATATTTGGTAATAGGTTTCATTGGGCCAGTTAACCATTCTTTAAAAAGAATTTTCTTATCAATGCCAACATATTTAGAAAATGTTCTAATTGGCGGCACACTTGAGTTCTCATCAAAGTACTCTCTTGCTTTTTCGATTTGCATTACCATAGAGTCCGTCAAAGTAATGTCATCCTCTGCTGCCATCTCATGCATGATGTCTAATGACCATATAGTTGGGTCAACTAAATATCCATTTCCTGTTCTGTCTAATGCCATCTTTAATACCATAGTAATTTAATTGGGTATATTATATAAGAATAGCCAAAGTAAAACTTTGTAAATACACGTTTTGTTTGTATGGATAAATAAATTTAGACAATAAAAAACCCTCATTACAAGGGTTTTTTTTCAATACAGATAGTATAAAAAACTATCTCATATCATCCAACTCTTCTGCAGACTTCATGCCTTTCTTGTAGTCTTGAGTTGTTGTTGTTGTCTCTTTACCCGTTCTTTTGTTTGAAGGGTTAGATGCATTTAATGCTTCTACGCTGCTTCCTAAAGCTGGTCTGTTGCCTTTTGTAATGCCGTTAGCCATGATATCTCCTAGTAATTTAAGTGCTATATTGTTTTTAATAAACAAGGGTTATTATATCAATTTCATTTAATTTGTAGTCTGTATTTTATATGGGAATCTAAATTGGTGTGTATAGGTATAATTTATCCCCTATGGATTGGATGCAATTAACCTTACAAACAAGTAAAGATCAGGCAGATTTTGTTAGTGAAATACTAGTGGGGCTTGATAGCGTTTCGGTGACTTTTAGTGACAGTCAAGATGATGCAATTTTTGAACCACCTGTGGGTAGTACGCCTTTATGGCAGCATGTAACAATCACATCTCTGTTTGATTTAGAGGTTGATCAAGATCATGTTGGGCATGTGCTTAGTCAAATATGCAATATTGACCAGATCAATTTTGAGCTACTTAAGGATCGCGTTTGGGAAGATGAATGTAAAAAAGATTTTCATGCCATGCAGTTTGGGCAGCGAATTTGGATTTGCCCCTCTTGGGAGGATAGTGCTAGTTTGCCAGATGATGCGATCGTTATCGATATGGATCCAGGCTTGGCGTTTGGCACGGGGACGCATCAAACTACTGATTTATGCTTGCAGTATTTAGATGCAAACATGCCAGTAGGCTATACAGTAATTGATTACGGCTCTGGAACAGGAATTTTGGCCATTGCTGCAATAAAATTAGGTGCAGTGAGCGTGGTTGCAGTAGATAATGATCCGCAGGCTGTTACTGCCACTATAAATAACATCAATGCTAATCAGTGTCAGGATCAAATTAGCGTCATACATACGCAAGATGAGGGTCAGCTTGATAAGGTTGATTTACTCATTGCAAATATTCTGGCAAATCCTTTGGTAGGCTTGTGTGAACATTTTTCTAATTTGGTTAAGCAAGGTGGCGAAATTGCTTTGTCTGGAATTTTAAAAGATCAATTGCCAATAGTATTAGAGGCGTATGGTGAGTATTTTGAAACACTTGAAGTCGAGAAAAAAGATGACTGGTGTAGAGTTAACGGTAAAAGAAAATAAATTATGACAAATAAAAAACAAATTAAAGCAGTGTCACTTATTTCAGGTGGTCTAGATTCTCTATTAAGTACAAAATTATTATTGGATCAAGGTATTCATGTTGAGGGTATTAATTTCTTCACCGGTTTTTGTGTAGAAGGCCATACACACGCTATTCGAAAACAAAAAAGCGACAAGCCTAAGCGTAATAATGCCTTGTGGGTGGCTGAACAGCTCGGTATTAAGCTTCATATTATTGATGTAATTGAAGAGTATCGCGATGTGTTGTTGAATCCAAAACACGGTTACGGTAAAAACATGAACCCTTGTTTGGACTGCAAGGGTTTCATGGTGAAAAAAGCCAAACAGTGGATGGAAGAGCACGAGTTTGACTTTATTATCACTGGCGAAGTAATGGGTCAGCGTCCAATGTCGCAACGCAAAGAAACCATGCCAATTGTGCAAGCTGAGTCAGGTGCAGATGATTTACTATTACGCCCTTTATGTGCCAAACATTTGCCGGAAACTAAAGCAGAGAAAGAAGGCTGGGTTGATCGTGAAAAGTTACTTGATTTTTCCGGAAGAACTCGTAAGCCACAAATGGCCTTAGCAAAAAAATATGGCTTTGAAGATTATGCAACGCCTGCAGGTGGTTGTTGCTTCTTAACGGATAAGAAATATTCAGATAAATTGGTCGATATGTGGCAATCACGTGGCAATCGCGAGTATGAATTAGACGATTTAATGATGTTGAAAGTTGGACGTCATATTCGCCCAAATCCACGTTTTAAAATGATCATTGCCAGAGAAGAGGGTGAAGTTAAATTCTTAGAAGGCTATCGTAATCAATATGCCAATCTCTACCCAATAAGTTGTAATGGGCCAATTGCTTTGATTGATGGTGAGCCTAACCAAGAAGATCTTAAAATTGCTGCCAAAATTCTTGCTCGATATTCACAAGGTCGAGAGCAAGATAGCGTGGATATAGAAGTGAAGCTAACTGTAGGTGTTGCTCAGAAATTTAGCGTTAAGCCGCTAGGTGTTGATGAGATTCCTAAAGCTTGGTTTGTTTAACCACCACCAACTGCTTTAATAATTTCAATTTGATCGCCATCATTCAGTAAAAATTCACCGTGTTTAGATTTTGGAATGATAGCTTCATTTACCTCTAGGGCGATGCGCTGGTGTTGATATTCTAGTTGCTTAATTAAGTCTTCAGCAGTGGCGCCGTTGTTTATTGCTAATTCTTTGCCATTAACAACAACAATCATTTGTCCATTTTGCCAATAGCACAAGAAACAAATGATTTGGCCTTAGCTTTAGCTGAATCAAATCCTTGAACAGAGTCAATTTCTGGGTAGCCTAAATCAAGTAAAACTTTGGCCAATTCATCTTTCTTTGAGTCATCAAGATCGATACTGATAACACCTTGTTCAATGTTTACATCAATTTTGTCCGTATCAAAGATGCTGGTTAATTTTTTAGTAATTGAACCTGCGCAGCCACCACATTTGATATTGTCTACTGTAATTTCCATGATTGCATTCCGTTGTTGTTTTGAGATTGATTATACATAGTTGTTTTATCTATTTGCTTCTCAGAAGTACGGGGTAATATGGTAAAATTCTCGAAGTTTTTCATTTAGGAGTGTCCGGTGTCACAAGTTGCCTTATTAGCCATATTAGCGTTGGAAGATGGAACGATTTTCCATGGAAAATCCATTGGTAGCACTGGTGAAACACTCGGTGAGGTGGTTTTTAATACCTCAATGACTGGATATCAAGAAATCCTAACTGATCCTTCGTACACTCAACAAATTGTTGCACTAACTTATCCACACATTGGAAACACTGGTACAAATGTCGTGGATGAAGAATCTTCTAAGGTTTATGCAGCAGGTTTGATTATTCGTGATTTGCCATTGCTACATAGCAATTGGCGCAATACTATGCCTTTAGATGAGTACTTGCAAGTTAATAATATTGTTGCAATTAGTGATATTGATACTCGCGCCTTAACGCGACATTTACGTAAAAATGGCTCTCTTAAGGGTTGTATTGTTGCAGGTGATAATATTAATGAAGCGGCAGCAATCGCTAAGGCTCAGTCATTTTCTGGATTAAAAAATGTAGATTTAGCCAAAGTAGTTTCTACTTCTGAGCAGTACGATTTTAGTGAAGGATCTTTTTTCTTAGAAAATGGTGAATTTGCTAAGTTAGATGCTAAATTCAAAGTGGTAGTGTATGACTACGGTGTTAAAAAGAACATCTTAAGAATGCTAGTAGATCGTGGTTGTGATTTAACCGTGGTTAATGCGCAAACTCCAGTTAATGACGTTCTGGCAATGAATCCAAATGGTGTGTTTTTATCGAATGGTCCAGGTGATCCTGAGCCGTGTGATTACGCTATTGCTAATATTGAAGTATTGTTAGAAAAAAATATACCAATTTTCGGTATTTGTTTGGGGCATCAATTATTAGCGCTCGCGAGTGGTGCTAAGACTGAAAAAATGAAGTTTGGACATCATGGCGCTAATCATCCTGTTCAAGATTTAGACACGATGAAAGTAATGATCACTTCACAAAATCATGGTTTTGCAGTGGCTGAAGGAAGTATGCCTGAAAACCTTGAAGTGACACACCGATCTTTGTTTGATAACACCATTCAAGGTGTACGCGTTAAAGATAAAAAAGCCTTTAGTTTTCAGGGTCATCCAGAAGCTTCACCAGGTCCGCACGATGTAAGCGGTTTATTTGATACTTTCATTGAAGATATGTCATGATTAAGCGGGTGTTAATAAGCTTACTTTTAGCTTTTAATTTATCGGTAAATGCTGAAGAAATTGATCCGTTTGAAGAGACTAACCGTTCAATTTATGAATTTAATGAGTCGCTAGATAGTAACGTTCTTGAGCCAGTATCAAGAGCTTATAAAAACAATATGCCTGAAGCAGCTCAAAAAGGTATTGGTAATTTTTTAGACAATTTAGGTGATGTCTCTACATTAGCCAATCAAATTTTACAGTTTAAGCCAATTGAAAGCGCTGAGACGTTAGCGCGCATTTTGGTTAACACTACGATCGGCCTAGGCGGTTTATTCGACGTAGCCTCTGACATGGGGCTAGTTACAGAAGATGAAGATTTTGGTCAAACCATGGCAGTTTGGGGTGTTGAGCAAGGTCCTTACGTTGTGTTGCCATTATTAGGTCCGTCAACTGTTAGGGATGGTATTGGTACTTATGTAGATTTAACATCACCAGCAAATATGGTTGACGAGATTGGTGAGGTTGGTGTTAGTGTAATTAATGTGGTTGATAAGCGTGTTGACCTGTTGCCAATTACAGATATTCTAGATCAGTCTGATGATCCATATATTACTATGCGTTCTTCATACTTACAAAAGCGCAACAACGACATTTATGACGGCAATGTGCCCGTCACCGATGACGACTTTTAACCCTTATTGATATTTAAAGAAGCATGCCAAAAAGACAAGACCTAAAAAGTATTTTAATTATCGGCGCTGGGCCGATTGTGATTGGACAAGCCTGTGAGTTTGATTATTCTGGCGCTCAAGCTTGTAAAGCATTGCGTGAAGAAGGTTTTCGCGTTATTTTGGTTAACTCCAATCCAGCTACAATTATGACTGATCCGCAGATGGCGGATGCAACCTACATTGAGCCGATTGAATGGCGTACGGTTGAAAAAATTATTGAAATTGAAAAGCCTGATGCATTATTACCAACAATGGGTGGTCAAACCGCACTTAACTGTGCGCTTGATTTAGAGCGTCACGGCGTACTAGAAAAGCATGGTGTTGAGATGATTGGCGCTAGAAAAGAAGCCATTGATAAGGCCGAAGATCGTGACTTATTTCGTATAGCAATGCTTAAGATTGGCCTAGACATGCCTAAAGCTGCCGTTGCACATACATTAGAAGAAGCATTTGCCGTACAAAAGACGGTTGGTTATCCAACGGTTATTCGTCCATCATTCACCATGGGTGGCTCTGGTGGCGGCATTGCCTTTAATAAAGAAGAGTTTATTGAAATTTGTGAGCGTGGCTTAGATCTTTCACCGACTAACGAATTATTAGTTGAAGAATCAATCTTAGGCTGGAAAGAGTTTGAGATGGAAGTGGTTCGTGACACAAAAGATAACTGTATTATCATTTGTTCAATTGAAAACTTTGATCCAATGGGCGTGCATACGGGCGACTCTATTACAGTGGCACCTGCACAAACTCTAACAGATAAAGAATATCAAGTGATGCGCAACGCTTCATTGGCTGTATTACGAGAAATTGGTGTTGACACCGGTGGCTCGAATGTTCAGTTTGCGGTTAATCCTGAAGATGGACGCTTAACCATTATTGAGATGAATCCTCGTGTTTCTCGCTCATCAGCATTAGCATCAAAAGCAACCGGCTTCCCGATTGCTAGAGTAGCTGCAAAATTAGCAGTTGGCTACACATTGGATGAGCTTGATAATGATATTACTGGCGGTAAAACACCAGCTTCATTCGAGCCAAGTATTGATTACGTTGTTACAAAGATCCCTCGTTTTGCCTTTGAAAAATTTCCAAAAGCTGATGATCGTTTAACCACACAAATGAAGTCTGTGGGCGAAGTGATGGCGATGGGCTCAACTTTCCAAGAGTCGCTACAAAAAGCCTTAAGAGGTCTAGAAACGGACAAAGTTGGCTTAGATCCAATTGTTGACTTAAACGCTGATGATGCACGCAATAAAATTCGTTCTGAGTGTATTACCCCACGTGGCGAACGAATCTTTTATCTTGCTGATGCGTTTAGATTGGGCATGACTTTAGATGAAGTATTTGATTTATCTAAAGTTGATCCATGGTTCTTAGCGCAAATTGAAGATATTGTTTCAAATGAAATGCAAATTAACGGTAGCAACATCTCAGATATTGATGCTGATGCAATGTTTGCGCTTAAGCGTAAAGGTTTTTCTGATGCGCGTTTAGCACAGTTATGTAATTGTAACGAGTCTGCAGTGCGTGAGAGACGCAAGGTATTAAATATTAAGCCAGTATTTAAACGAGTTGACAGTTGTGCAGCAGAATTTGATACGCAAACTGCTTATTTATATTCAACTTATCAGCAGCAGTGTGAAGCAAATCCAACCGACAAGAAAAAAATTATGATTTTGGGTGGCGGGCCAAATCGTATCGGACAAGGTATTGAGTTTGATTATTGTTGTGTACATGCTTCTTTGGCATTACGTGAAGATGGTTATGAGACAATCATGGTTAACTGTAATCCAGAAACCGTTTCAACAGATTACGATATTTCAGATCGCTTATATTTTGAACCATTAACATTAGAAGACGTTTTAGCGGTGATTGATGTTGAAAACCCAGATGGAATTATTGTGCATTATGGTGGCCAAACACCGTTAAAGCTTGCTGAAGCATTAGAAAAAAGTGGTGCAAATATTATTGGTACTAGCCCTGATTCAATTGATTTGGCTGAAGATCGTGAGCGTTTTTCTACCTTACTTAAAGAGTTGGGCTTAAAGCAGCCACATAATGGCACAGCACGCTCATTAGAGCAAGCACAAGATATTGCTGATGCAATTGGCTTTCCGTTAGTAGTTCGCCCATCTTATGTATTGGGTGGTCGTGCAATGGAGATCGTGTATGACAAAGATTCGTTGGATCACTATATGCATACAGCAGTACAGGTTTCGAATGATTCGCCAGTCTTATTAGATTCATTTTTAGATCATGCCATTGAAGTTGATATTGATGTAATTTGTGACGGTGAAGATGTGGTTATTGGCGGTATTATGCAACACATTGAGCAAGCTGGAATTCACTCAGGTGATTCAGCATGTTCATTGCCACCTTATTCTTTAGCGGATGATGTGCTAGATGAAATGCGAACACAAGTTATTGCCATGGCTAAAGCGCTTAATGTGGTTGGCTTAATGAATACGCAATTAGCGTATCAAGATGGTGAGATTTACGTAATTGAGGTTAATCCTCGTGCATCACGTACTGTGCCATTTGTTTCAAAGGCAATTAGTGCGCCATTGGCTAGTATTGCAGCACGTGTCATGTCAGGAAAAACACTTAAAGAGCTTAATTTCACCAAAGAAATTATTCCAAAACATTACAGCGTTAAAGAGGCAGTGTTCCCGTTTAATAAATTTTTAGGTGTAGATCCAATCTTAGGTCCTGAAATGCGATCAACTGGTGAAGTGATGGGTGTAGGTGATGATTTTGCCTCAGCTTTTGACAAGGCTCAATTAGCAGCCGGTTCGCGTGCACCAGAGAGTGGCACGGTATTTGTTAGTCTAAGACGATTAGATCGCGATGATTTAGTTGACTTGGGTAAAAAACTATCAAAACAAGGCTTTAGTTTAGTGGCAACTCGTAGTAATAGAAATATACTAATTGAAGCAGGTCTAGAATGTGAAATGGTTAATAAGGTATCTGAAGGCTCGCCACATATTGTTGATATGATTAAAAATGATGCAATCGACCTTATCATTAACTCTACTGAAGATACTCAAGGTGTAGAAGACGCTGCTGCAATTCGTTGTCAGGCGTTAGTTCATAAGGTGCCATTTACAACAACCGTTGCTGCAGCTTTTGCTATGCTTGATGGCTTAAAGACTCATGATCAGATTACCGTGAGAACGATTCAATCTTTAAACAAATAGGGTATTAAGATGCAAAGCATTCCAATGACGGTATTAGGTGCTATAGCACTAGAAGCTGAACTACTAAAACTTAAAGATGTTGAGCGTCCTCGTATTGTCGAGGATATCGCTACAGCTCGTGCCCATGGTGATCTTAAAGAAAATGCTGAGTATCACGCTGCCAAAGAAGAACAAAGCTTTTGTGAAGGGCGTATCAAAGAAATTGAATCTAAACTTTCATGCATGCAAGTCATTGATGTTTCAAGACTTAATCAAGATGGTCGCTGCGTATTTGGCACCACTATTACCTTGATGAATATTGACGACGATAATGAAATCACTTATCAAATCGTTGGTGAAGATGAAGCCGATATTGCGCTTAATAAAATTTCATGTCATTCTCCTATTGCCGCTGCATTGATGGGTAATGAAGAGGGTGATGAGGTGACTGTTAAGGCGCCGGCTGGTGATATACAATATGAGATTTTAGAAGTCCAATATTTGTAATTTTTATTTGTTAGGATCGTTTAATTTTCAGTCGTGAACTAGTGTGCACACTCCTATCAAAAAAAACAATTCTGACTCGTAAATTACTAAAAATAAATAAAATCCACTTTAAAAACAAAATATATCCCAGGGTAGTCTCTCTTGGCTAAAGCCAATTCACTTTCTCCAAAATTTCCTAAATCGGCTTATTTTTTTTAGCTAAAAATTAGCCGCGTGGGTGATGCTTTGCATGCTGAGATTTCAACTGTACGTTTTGAATATGTGTATAAATTTGCGTGGTAGAAATATCACTATGCCCTAGCATTAATTGCACACTACGAAGATCAGCCCCTTGTTGCACTAAGTGAGTTGCAAAAGCATGGCGCAAAGTGTGGGGAGACAGGGGTTTATCAATGCCAGCCTTAAGTGCATAGGCTTTGATAATATAGAAAAAATTTTGACGGCTCATATTACTACCCCGATTGCTCAAAAAATATCCATTAGTTTGGCCTTTTTTAAGTAAATGTGGGCGCGCCTTTTGTTCATAAATTTTAAGATAGTCGATTGCCACTTCGCCCATTGGTAGTAATCGTTCCTTGCCACCTTTGCCAAGAATACGAATATACTCATCATTGAGGTTTAGATGTTGAAGATCAAGGTTGATCAGTTCGCTAACCCTCAATCCGCAAGAATAAAGTAGTTCCAGCATGGCGCGATCTCGCATACCAAATAGGCTATTTGAATCTGGCGCATCAAGCAGGCTGTTGACTTCCTCAATATTTAAAAAAACCGGTAATTTTTGTGATTGCTTGGGATGGTGGAGTTTGGCTGTGGGGTTGTTGGTTATTAATTTTTGATTAAGTAAATACTGATAAAAAATTCTAAAACAAGTTAAGATTCTTGCTTGTGTGGCGCTGCTGGTTTTTGTTTGTCGATGGGTGAAGTATTGTGTAATTGTGTCATCGCTTATATCGGCCAATGAGCTGTCTAACCACTTGGAAAATAGACTAAGGTCAGATCGATAGGCACTAAGCGTATTACTACTAGATCCAGTTGATAGCCAGTAATGATCTAAAAATTGATTGATTAAAACTTCATTTTCCATTTGTTAAATTTTAGACAAAAAAATACCGGATAACATCCGGTATTTATAAAGAAATGTTGCTAGATTATCTCTTAGCCAATTTCTCTTTAATTCTTGCTTTCTTACCGGTAAGTTCACGAAGGTAGTATAACTTCGCTTGACGAACTTTACCACGACGCTTAACTTCAACTGAATCAATCATCTTAGAATGCGTTTGAAAAACTCTTTCAACACCTTCGCCATGTGAAATTTTTCTAACAGTGAATGCAGAGCCGATACCACGATTTTTCTTAGCAATTACAACGCCTTCGAATGCTTGTAATCTTTCACGATCGCCTTCACGTACTTTTACTTGTACAATAATAGTGTCACCAGCAGAAAAATCTGGAATATCTGATCTTAACTGTTCGTTTTCAATTTGGTCAATTAAATTCATTTGAACTTATCCTTTAAATATATGCTTCTAAAAAAGGGCAATTATACAGTCAATCGATCGGCTAAACAAGCAAACTATTTGATCTTTTTTATAGCAATTTCTTAAAAGCATTTCATGCACTTTCTTTAATAGACTGTTGGGGTGTATAATGTTGCGATTTAGTTTTAGACGTTTGAGAGATGGGAAAAGTTACTGGTTTTAAAGAATTTGATCGAAAAACAGAAGATTATCGTGCTGTTGAATTGCGACTTAAAGACTATGGTGAAATTTTTACCGGCACTCATGATGAAGCACATCTAAAACAACAGGGCGCACGATGCATGGATTGTGGCGTTCCTTTTTGTCAATCGAGTGACGGCTGTCCAATTGATAATTTGATTCCAGAATGGAATGATCTTGTCTATAACGACAAATGGCAAGAGGCATTAACACGACTATTAAAAACCAATAATTTCCCAGAATTTACTGGCCGCGTTTGCCCAGCTCCGTGTGAAGGCTCTTGTGTTTTAGGTATTAGCGACCCTGCAGTAACGATTAAAAATATCGAACAAGCGATTGTTGATAAAGGTTTTGAGCAAGGCTGGATCAAGCCTTATACCGTTGAACACAAAACCGGCAAAAAAGTTGCCATTATTGGTTCTGGTCCTGCAGGTATGGCAGCAGCAGATGAGCTTAACAAATTAGGCCATAGCGTTACTGTATTTGAGCGTGATGATCGTATTGGTGGCTTGTTAATGTACGGCATTCCAAATATGAAACTAGGCAAAGATGTTGTTGATCGCCGAGTTGACTTAATGAAAGATAGTGGCATCGAATTTAGTGTCAATGTTAATGTTGGCAAAGATATCACTACAAATGCATTGCAAAAAGATTTTGATGCGATTATTTTTACCACGGGTGCGAGTGAAGCTAGAGATTTACCGGTTGAAAATCGTGATGCTAGTGGTGTACATATGGCGATGAAGTATTTAACTTCAAATACAAAAAGTTTATTAGATAAGGGCCATGCTGATGAGTCTGAATTATCTGCCAAAGGTAAAGACGTGATTGTTATTGGTGGTGGTGATACGGGTACAGACTGTATTGGTACGGCCATTCGCCAAGGTGCTAAATCCGTTGTTAACTTTGAGTTAATGTCTCAGCCACCAGTTGATCGTGCTGATGATAATCCATGGCCACTTTGGCCGCTTATCTATCGTGTTGATTATGGCCATGCTGAAGCGCAATCAGCGTTTGGCAATGACCCAAGACAATATCAATTAATGACCAAGTCGTTTATTAAAGATGATCAAGGTAAGTTAACTGGATTAACCACTATTAACGTAGAATTTAATAACGGCCAACTGACTGAAATTACAGGTACTGAAAAAACTTGGAATTCACAATTGGTATTATTATCAATGGGCTTTGTTTCACCAGAACATTATTTAAGTGATGACGCAAACATCGATCTAGATGATCGCGGAAATTACAAAGCCGACTACGATCAATATCAAACATCTCAAGAGGGTATCTTTACCGCAGGTGATTGCCGACGCGGGCAATCTTTAGTTGTTTGGGCGATCGATGAAGGTCGTGGCGTTGCAAATCGTGTTGATGAATATTTACGTTAAAAATTAACCAACTCAGTCTTTCCACTCAATAAAATCATATATATATCCCCTAAGAGGTAGTCTGTAATATCACTATAAAACAGTGATATTTGCTTGCAATTCAGTATAATTTGACCCGTTCACATCCAGAAAGCGATTGACTTTCGGGATTTATTAAATATATCGGAGAGATAAAATGGCAAGAGAGCTATATAACACACCCAACCTTGATGAGTTGGAAAATGGTCCATGGCCTTCGTTTGTAACTGGTCTTAAGAGATTAGCAAACGATACACACGCAGGTGCTGACATGGCACGTGACGTACTTGGTACACTTGAAACATCTTATGTAACTAAAAAAGGTTACTGGAAAGGTGGTACAGTTGGTGTTATCGGTTACGGTGGCGGCATCATTCCACGTTTCAATGAATTAAAAAATGAAGACGGTACTTACAAGTTCCCAGCAGCAGGTGAATTCCACACATTAAGAATTCAGCCGCCAGCAGGTATGCATTACACGTCAACACTTTTACGTGACATGTGTGATATGTTTACTGATAACGGTGGTTCTGGTTTAATCGCATTCCACGGTCAATCAGGCGACATCATGTTACAAGGTGCAACTGAAGAGACTACTCAAACAATTTTCAATACATTCAATGACTACGGTTTTGATTTAGGTGGTGCTGGTCCAGCAGTACGTACAGGTATGTCTTGTGTTGGTGCTTCACGTTGTGAAATGTCAAACGTTAATGAGCAAGCAGTATTACGTACATTAGTAAACGCTTTCCTTGATGACATGCACAGACCTGCATTACCATACAAGATGAAGTTTAAAGTTTCTGGTTGTGCAAACGACTGTATGAACACAGTACAACGTGCTGACTTTGCAACTATCGGTACTTGGAGAGATGATATTAAAATCAACCAGAACCTATGGAAAGCAATGGTTGCTGACAAAGGTAATCAGTACGTAGTTGAAAACATTACTTCTCGTTGCCCTACTTCTGCAATGACAATCAACGAAGATACTTCGTTAACAATTGACAATAAGAACTGTGTTAAGTGTATGCATTGTTTAAACGTTACTTCTCCATTGACTCATAAATATATCGCTAAAGGTGATGTAGAGCCTATCTTAGCTACTGGCGATGACAAAGGTGTAATGATCATTATGGGTGGTAAGCGTACATTGAAGATCGGTGATTTATTCGGTTCAGTAATTGTTCCATTCATGAAGATGGATACTGCTGATGACTTAGAAAAGATTGAAGATCTTGCTGGTGAAGTTGTTGACTTCTTCGCTGAAAATGCATTAGAGCACGAACGCACAGGTGAGATGATTGAGCGTATTGGTGTAGTAAATTTCCTTGAAGGCATTGGTATTAATGTTGATCCAAACATGATTAACTCTACCCGTACTTCTTCATACGTACGTATGGATGATTGGGATGAAGAAGCAGTTAAATGGTTTGAGAACAAAGCTGAAAACTTGCCAGATAATATTGCTAACGCTTAAGACTTAACCACAAATAAAAAATTTTACGGGTGATTAAATTTACCCATCTATATATATTAAGGAGATAAAAATGGCTCAAGCACCAAGAATGCCAATTGAATCTGGCTGTCCAGATCCTATTCAATACATGCACCCAACTATGCGCCGTAATTACGGCCAATGGGCATACCATGACCGTCCTCGTCCAGGCGTATTACGTCATACTTCAAAGAACAATGAAGAAATTTACACAGTTCGTTGTGGTACGGCTCGTCAAATGGATGTTTACACTATTAAGCATTTAGCAGATATTGCTGATGAATTCGCTGACGGCTTTGTTCGTTTCACTATGCGTTCAAACGTTGAATTCATGGTTGCTGACGGTTCTAAAGTAGATGCATTAGTATCAGCTTTAACTGAAGCAGGCTTCCCAGTGGGTGGTACTGGTCCATCAGTTACTATGATTTCACATACTCAAGGTTGGTTACATTGTGACATCCCGGGTACTGACGCGTCAGGTGTTGTTAAATCATTAATGGATGAAATGCACGAAGAATTTACTCGTGAAGAAATGCCTAACCGTGTACACATGACAACTTCATGTTGTCAGATTAACTGTGGTGGTCAAGGTGATATCGCATTAAATATTCAGCACACTAAGCCGCCTAAGATTAACCATGATTTAGTATCAATGGTTTGTGAGCGTCCTACGGTTGTTGCTCGTTGTCCAGTTGCTGCGATTCGTCCTGCAATGGTTAACGGCAAGCCTACATTGGAAGTTGATGAGAAGAAATGTATCTGTTGTGGTGCATGTTTCCCACCATGTCCTCCAATGCAGATTAACGATCCTGAGAACTCTAAGATTGCTTTATGGATCGGTGGTAAGAACTCTAATGCGAGATCTAAGCCTTCATTCCATAAATTAGTTGCTTCTAACTTACCTAACAACCCACCTAGATGGCCGGAAGTCGGTGC
>DTUI01000014.1 GCA_012964205.1 Candidatus Thioglobus sp. | reverse complement strand
TTAATTATGAATCCTACGCTTAATATTGCCGTTAAAGCCGCTAGAAAAGCGGGTGACATCATCTTAAGATATCACAACCAAATTGATCTATTAACGGTTGAAAATAAAGCGGTCAATGACTTCGTTTCTGAAGTGGATAAGGCCGCTGAAGATGCTATTATAGACGAGTTGAAATACGCCTTTCCCGATCATTCAATTTTGGGTGAAGAAAACGGTGAAATCGTTGGCAAAGACAAACGCTTTGTTTGGATTCTTGATCCGCTTGATGGTACCACCAACTATCTTCATGGCTTTCCACAATATGCGGTTTCTATTGCTTTATATGAAAATGATGAGCCAACTCATGCTGTCGTATACGACCCATTTAAAGAAGAATTATTCACTGCTGTAAAAGGTGAAGGCGCTTTTTTAAATGAACAAAGAATTCGTGTAACAAATACGCAAGGCTTTGAAAACACTCTTATTGGTACCGGCTTTCCATTTAAAGCACCGCAACATCTAGATGCATATCTTGATATGTTTAAAGCTATTCATCCGCAAGTTGCTGGCATTCGTAGAGCTGGCTCTGCAGCACTTGATTTGGCTTATGTTGCCGCTGGACGCATGGACGGATTCTGGGAAATTGAATTAAACATCTGGGATGTTGCAGCAGGCGTACTGCTAGTTAAAGAAGCAGGTGGCTATGTAGGTGATTTTTCTGGTCGTGGTAAATACCTAGAAACAGGCAATGTTGTTGCCGGTAACGAAAAAGTCTTTAAAGAAATTTTAAAGGCGATCCACCCTCACCTGACAGAAGATTTACAGCGCTAGTTTAATTCAAGCGTTAGTTGCTCGCCATTTAACGCTTTAGCACCCTCACTCATTAAATACACAATCGCTGGACTCATTGATTCTGGTGTTGGGATGTTATCTGCATTTTCAGCTGGATAAGCCGTCTGGCGCATCTTAGTGCGCATGCGTTTTGGATCAAGTGAATTGGTTTTGATATTAGTCTTTTCAAGCTCTTCTGATAAAGTTTTACTCAAGCCTTCAATAGCAAACTTACTCACTCCATAAGCACCCCAGTATGCTCGAGCATTACGCCCTACCGATGAAGATAAAAATAAAATACGTGCATCTGGTGATTTATTAAGTGCTGGAATTAGACATTGAGTCAGCATAAAGGGGGCGTTAACATTAATCTGCATGGTTGAGTACCAAAGCTTAAGATCATATTGCTCAATTGGCATCATTGCACCAATAATTCCAGCATTGTGAATCAAGCCATCAAGCTTGCCAAAATTATCCAGCACATCTTTTTGTAATTGGTCATAGTGCTCAGGCGTTGCACCTTCGAGATCTAAAGGATACAAAATTGGCTCTACAAATCCTGCATCAACCACTTCGTCATAAGCAGTTTCAAGCGAGCCTAAATCTCTACCCAGCATAATAACTGTAGCACCGGCTTTAGCCAAATCTAGTGTCATTGCCTTACCAAAGCCACGGTTAGCACCCGTTACCAAAATAACCTTGCCAGTTAGCTCATCTTGAGAAAATGAATAGTTTGTTGAAATTTGCATTAGTTAAGCTCCTTTTTAGATTGCACGCCTAGCTCTTTGAGTTTTTCAGCACGGCCAATTAAATTACCCTTGCCATCAGATAATTTTCCTCGTGCCTCTTTATAGCTTTTTTGAGCCTTATCTAAATGTTTTTCAATGTCATCCATTGATTTAATAAAGCCAAATAATTTGTCATACATGGCGCCCGCTTGACGAGCGATTTCTTCTGAATTTTGGTTTTGTCGCTCAGTTTGCCAAATATGATGCACAGTTTTAAGACTCATCATTAAGGTTGAGGGCGATACTAAAACTATATTCTTTTTGAGTGCAAGTGTAAATAAATCAGGTTTTTGATCAAGTGCCACTAACAATGCAGACTCAATAGGAATAAACACAAAAATAAAATCAAGTGTTAGCACACCTTCTAAATTTTCATATTCCTTGATACTAATGCCGTTAATATGCGCCTCAACAGAAGCTACGTGCGCTTTTAAAAATCCAGCATTGGATTGGTCTGCAATGTAATCTTTGTAAGCTTTTAATGATACTTTTGAGTCAATAATAATATCTTTGTCTTCTGGTAGATGTAACACTACATCTGGCTTAAAAGCTTCACCCGCTTCATTTTTAAATTGTTTTTGAGTGTCAAACTCATGACCTTCGCGCAAACCGGAGCTGGATAAAATAGAGCTAAGAATCATCTCACCCCAGTCACCTTGTTGCTTATTATCGTAAGTTAAAGCGTTGGTTAAATTTTGAGTGGTTTCTTGTGTTTCAATACTGGTTTTTTTAAGGTTATCAATTTGCGCCGCAAGGGTTGCGCGCTCTTTGATTTGTTCATTGGTGATAACTTCGATTTTGTCACGAAACTCTTTTAGCTGCGCCTGTAAAGGTGTTAAAAGTTCAGAATTTTTAGCACTTAAATCATTACGATCTTTTGCCAAGATGTCTCCAGCAACCGCCTTAAAATCTTTGCTCATTTGCTCGCGAGCAATATTAATCATATCAATCTGATTTTCATAAGATTTGATCTTTTCATCTAGACTTACTTCCAGATGAATATTTTGTGTGCGTAGCACTTGTATTTTTCCATTTAGGTAAAAATACACGGTGATTGAACCTACTAATAAGCCTAATAATATAAAAATAATTTCCATTAAATTAACTCCAATAATTCTTGTGGTTGATCAATTTTATGATCATAATTCCAATTTTTTGTAACACACCCATAGCCATAAGTTACAGCGACTGTTTTAATATTTGCATTACTGCCAGCCAACATATCGTTTAAATCATCCCCAACAAATAAGCATTTTTTTGGCTCAACAGCTAGCTGTGCACAAGCATATAGCAAAGGCGCAGGATGAGGTTTATTAAACTCGAGCGTATCGCCACACACCACCACATCAGGCTTGATATTTAACTTTTCTAATAATAGATGTGTTAAATTCTCAGGCTTATTGGTCACAATACCCCAGTGCAATTTTTTCTTTTTCAATGTATTGATTAAGTCATCAATGCCATCAAATGTTGATGAACTTCTATCAATATTATTTGTGTATATTTCTAAGATTCGTCGGTGCCATACTGCAAACTTAGGGTGGCTATCTTCACACTCAAAACCAAACTTGATTAACGCCTTACCACCAAAAGCCACCAAAGGTTTTATTTGATCATAGGGCTTTTGATTTATTCCATTTTCATCAAGAAGCTTGTTTAATGCATACGCCAAGTCAGGAGCTGTATCAATCAAGGTACCGTCTAAATCAAATAAAATGGTGCTAACTGTCATAGAAAATCGTTAAAATCTTAAGTCTACAAATTATAACGTTTACGCTCGTAATTACTCATGCTGTTTTTAAGATCATTACTGTATTTTTTAGGTTCAACCTTGGTGCTTACCTTTTTAGTTCTCTTAGCCTTGTCTTTATTTTTTCTACCACTTAAATATCGCTACGGTATTTTATCAAAATGGTCTTTGTTTTGCATGTGGTGGCTTAAGGTTGTGTTAAATATTAACGTTAACATTATTGGTAAAGATAATATTTCAAATAGTGCCAGTGTTATTGTATCCAATCATCAATCAACCTGGGAAACCCTTGCACTACAAACCATTTTTCCGCATCAAACTTGGGTGTTAAAACAAGAGCTTCAATGGATTCCGATTTTTGGCTGGGGCTTGGTATTGTTAAAACCCATTATCATCAACCGTGGCGAAAAACTTAAGGCCATTAAAAAGGTTATTAAAGAAGGATCTGCGCGTATTAAAGAAGGGATTTTTGTTGTGGTTTTTCCAGAAGGAACACGCAAACCTTATGGGCAATTAGGTGAGTATCAAAATGGTGGTATGGCTATTGCCAAAAAAACAGGTTGTGATGTAATTCCTGTTTATCACAATGCTGGGAAACTATGGCCAAAAGGTAGCTTTACTAAACAACCTGGAACTATCACTGTAGTCATTGGAACTCCTATTAGTCCACAAGGGAAAAATGCATCAACTCTCACCAAGGA
>DTUI01000013.1 GCA_012964205.1 Candidatus Thioglobus sp. | reverse complement strand
CAGCATCAATTGTGTGTGCTGGAACACTTACGTGTTGCTCTTTACCTTTAGTATCTGTGAAACGGAAATCAACGAATTTAACTTCGTTATCCTTAATCATATTCATTACATCTTGTGCAGACATACTTTCTCCTATTTTAACTATTTATATTTACTAACAATTTTTGTTGAGTGCCTGCGCCGTTACAGACATAATCCTGTTGTTTTTAATGAAATATATTAGAAAAATCTACTATATTTATATCAAAAACTGCGCTTAATTCTACCCTATTTTCTCTACTAAAATAACAATCTCGTTTGAATTTTCTTTGATATCTAACACCTTGTGACCGTGCACCTTGCACCAAGCAGGAATGTCATGAAGAACACCTGGATCAGTAGCTAGCATTTCTATTGTATCGCCCGTTTCAATTTTTTCAATCATCTCACCCAGTCGAATCACTGGCATTGGACATAATAATTTCTTAACATCTAAATTGTTTTTCATTTTACTGCTCACTATTGTGTTGTAGGTTGAGCCAATCCTGAGGCTTTAAATACTTGTCGTACAATAACGCTTCAGGCGAGCCTTTCTCTGGTGAATATCGATACTCCCAGCGTACTAATGGCGGCAGAGACATTAAGATAGACTCTGTACGACCGCCCGTTTGCAAACCAAATAAAGTACCGCGATCATAAACTAAATTAAACTCTACATATCGACCGCGACGATATAACTGGAATTGTCTTTCATGATCAGTAAATGGCATATCTTTTCGTTTTTCAACAATTGGACGATAAGCCTTAATATAGCTATCACCGACACTTTGCATAAAAGCAAAACACTCATCAAAGCTACCTTTGTTTAGGTCATCGAAAAACAAACCACCAATACCGCGCTGCTCATCTCGATGCTTCATATAAAAGTAATCGTCACACCATTTTTTATACTTTGGATACACCTCTTCACCAAAAGGATCGCAAGCCTCTTTGGCGGTTTGATGCCATAAAACTGCATCTTCATCAAAGCCGTAATATGGCGTTAAATCAAATCCGCCACCAAACCACCAAATAGGTTTTTCACCTGCTTTTTCGGCTACAAAAAATCTAACATTAGCATGTGAGGTTGGCGCATAAGGGTTGTTCGGATGAATGACTAGTGACACACCCAAAGCTGTAAAGCTTCGCCCTGCTAACTCTGGCCTTAGCGCGGTAGCAGAAGCCGGCATATTATCACCTCGAACAATAGAAAAGTTTACACCTGCTTGCTCAAACGCATCACCATTGGTCAATACACAAGTCAATCCATCGCCTGCATTGTTAGGCTTTTCCCATTTGTCTTTAATAAATTTAGCCTTACCATCTACCGCTTCTAATTGAGTGCAAATATCTGCTTGCAAGCCTAATAAATAAGCCCTAACTTGATCGATCATCTAATTTCTTCCCCGGTCTCTAAATTAACAATATGTGATGGTGCATTTTTTTGTGCATTTGGGCTTATTATAAAGTCTAATTGATCATTAAAATAAACACGTAATTTTAAGCTGGTTTGCGCCACAGGAAAACCTGAAACATTGGCACTAGTAGAAACAAGCGCACTATTTGTTGAATTACACAAATCAGCTATTAATGGATTATCAGTTAGTCTAATGGCAATTGTCTTCATGCCGCCAGTTAACAATACTGGAATGTTTGATGCTGCATTGAGTAAATATGTAGTTGGTTTATTACCCACTTTTACCTTGGTAAGTAGCTGCGGATTTTCAACAAAATTCTCAAAATGACTAATGTCATTAGAAATTAGTATTAGCCCCTTGTTGCTAGCTCGATGCTTTAGCTCAACAAGACATTGCAACGAATCAGAAGAAGGCAAACAACTCAAGCCTTGAATAGTGTCTGTCGGCAAACTTACGACACCGCCACGTAAAAGAATATTAACTGCTAATCGAGCTCTGAAACTCATGATTTTTTTGCTCTTGGATGACACTTGTCATAAACTTTGGATAATTCAAGAAAATCAAGATGCGTATAAACTTGTGTTGATTTAATACTTTCATGGCCTAAAAATTCTTGAGTAGAGCGCAGATCATGACTAGATTGTAGAAAATGAGTGGCTGCTGCATGGCGCAACATATGCGGATACACGTTCACTTTAATGCCTGCATTTAAGGCACGTTTTTTAATCATATTTTGTACGGATCTTACCCCAATTCTTTTGCCATTTTTATTAACGAATAATGCGTCTGAATGACGCTCCAATACATATTGATTAATTGCTTCTTGTGCTGATGTGCCAAGTGGCGTATGACGAGTTTTCCCACCCTTACCCATGACTGTTAAAAACCCCTGGGACAAGTCAACATCATCTACATTCAAATTAACCAATTCAGAGACGCGTAATCCGCACGAATAAATAACCTCAATAATAGCCACATCGCGACGCTCAAAACGAGCACCACCTTGCGGCTTTAATAATTGTAGCAACTGCTCATAATTTAATGTTTCTGGCAAAGTTTGGGCTATTTTTGGCGTGGATAATTGCGCAGCACAATTATGCTTAAGCTGACCCTGATTAACCAAATAAGTTAATAAGCCACGCACAGAAGATAAATATCGGCGAATACTACGCGATGAAAGATTTTTATGGCGCAACTGCATGATAAACAAATTAAGCACTTCAGAAGTCAGCTGTGGCCAATTAGATATTTTTTGAGAATTTAAGAAAATAATTAATTGATTTAAATCGCGCTCATAAGCTTGCTGAGTGTTAATCGCATAATTTCGCTCAATTTTTAAATACGAAATAAAATCAATTATTTGCTTTTTCACTTGATTTTTCTCAGCTTGACCATATCAATACATTTTACGCACATTAAAGGTAACTAGTAAATGACTACAAAACAAACACATTCATTTCAAACAGAGGTTTCTCAATTACTTCATTTGATGATCCACTCTTTGTACTCCAATAAAGAGATCTTCTTACGTGAGCTAGTGTCAAATGCATCCGACGCAGTTGATAAACTTAGGTTTAAATCATTATCAAATGACGCTTTAATTGAAGGCAAAGAAGAGCTTCAAGTATTTATTGAAGTAGATAAAGATGCGGGCACGATCACTATTACTGATAATGGTATCGGCATGACAGAAACTGAAGTGATGGAAAATATCGGTACTATTGCCAACTCAGGTACTAAAAAATTCTTACAAAGTCTGGATGAAAAACAAGCTGAAGATTCAAACTTAATTGGTCAGTTTGGTGTTGGTTTTTACGCATCATTTATTGTTGCTGACGAGGTAGTTTTAACCACTAGGAAAGCTGGTGACGATAAAGCTAACGGCACCATCTGGATATCTAAAGGCGAAGGTGAGTATTCTCTTGAAACTACAACTGTTGAAGATTTTGGTACCAAGATTACTCTACATATCAAGGATGCTGAAAAAGAATTCTTAGATGATTACCGCCTTAAAGGCATTATTTCAAAATACTCGGATCATATCACTGTACCAATTATGATGATCAAGCCGACAGAAGAAGATTCTGATACGGTTGAATATGAGATGGTTAATAAGGCCAATGCATTTTGGACGCAAGACAAAAAAGAGCTTAAGCAAAAAGATTATGATGAATTCTACAAATCATTAACCTTTGATTTTGAGGCGCCATTAACTCAATTACATAATCGTGTTGAAGGCAAGCTTGACTACACTTCATTGTTATTCATCCCATCTAAGGCACCATTTGACATGTGGGAGCCAAAACGTAAAGGCGGCATTAAACTTTATGCGAAACGTGTATTTATCATGGAAGACAATGATGAGTTAATGCCGATGTACTTACGCTTTGTTAAAGGTGTGATTGATACGGCTGATCTATCTCTAAACGTGTCTCGTGAAATTTTACAAGGCAATAAAGTCGTTGACACAATCCGCAAGGCATCAGTTAGCAGAATTCTAAAAGAGCTTGATAAAATGTCTAAAAACAAGCCAGAGAAATACGCAACATTCTGGAAAGAATTTGGCATGGTGATGAAAGAAGGTGTGGTTGAAGATCCTAGTAATAAAGACAAAATTGC
>DTUI01000012.1 GCA_012964205.1 Candidatus Thioglobus sp. | reverse complement strand
GTTGAAAATGCCTCGTTTATGCCATGGCTAGTGGCAACCGCTCTAGTGCATTCACTTAGTGTTAGTGAAAAACGTGGTGCATTTAAGCATTGGACGGTACTATTAGCAATTGCTGGATTTTCATTAAGTTTGCTCGGTACCTTCTTGGTTAGGTCTGGTATTTTGACATCAGTTCATTCCTTTGCAGCTGACCCTGAAAGAGGCTTGTTTATTTTGATATTTTTGGTGATTGTTATTGGTGGGTCACTAGCTCTATACGCTTGGCGTGCCTCGCTGATGCGCAGTAGTAATTCATTTTCTTGGCTTTCTAAAGAAAGCGGCTTACTAATAAATAATATTTTATTGGTCGCCGCTATGCTGAGTGTATTTCTAGGTACCTTATATCCCTTGCTGCTGGACTCATTAGGTCTAGGAAAAATTTCAGTGGGCGCGCCTTATTTTGATGCGGTGTTTGTTCCTATTATGATTCCGGCGGTTATTGCCATGGTTATTGCGCCATTCTTGCGTTGGAAAAAAGACACTCTTTCTCGCGTTGTCGCTCTTCTAAAAAATGTATGGCTAGGTGTTGTTGCTTTATTTGCTATAAGCTTTTATATTGTTGACAACCAATTTGTTCTATTTGCAGTATTTTTATTCATTTGGATTGTCTCGCACTCATTATGGTTGTTAGTCAATCGTATGCGTCAAAAGGGCAAGCTAAATTTAGCCTTTATCGGCATGCTTTTCGCACACATCGGTATCGCTGTGTTTTTGCTGGGTGCAACAGTTACGACGCAACTAGGTGTAGAAAAAGATATTAAGATGGAAGTTGGTCAGTCGATGACGATCAAAGGCTATGAGTTTGTATTTAAAGGTGTTGATAATTTCTCTCATCAAAACTATCAGGGCCATAAAGGTAGAGTTGAGGTTTATTATGAAGGTGATCTAATTGCTAAGTTAAATCCAGAAAAACGTCAATATGTAACTGGCATGCCAATGACTGAAGCGGCAATCGATCCATCTTTATATCGAGATTTATATGTTGCACTGGGCGAATCCCTAGAGGGCAATGCCTGGAGTCTAAGGATTTATTACAAACCACTAATTAGATGGATTTGGTTAGGTGGCTTATTTATTTCATTTGGCGCCTTATTGGCAGCATTTGATCGCAGATATCGCCAAACTTCCAAGAGGAGTAAATCATGAATATGATTGTCATAATGGGCGTTATGTTAGCTGGATCATTGGCATGGACTATTTGGTTTTTAAAAAAACCATTGGCTGATAATGGTGTTGATTTACGTCAGTCAAATATTGACATAGCAAAGCAGCGAAAATTAGAATTACAGCGTGATTTAGACCAGGATCTGATTGATCGAGAGCAATTTGAATTAGCGCTAGATGAAATATCAACTACATTAGCTGTGGAACTTGAGCAGCAAAGTATAAAAACTTCAAATTCTGAAAATAACACTCTATCAATGTTGGCGATAGTGGTGTTGTTGCCAATTTTCTCTATCGGTGTTTATCAAAGTTTAAGTACCTATGCACCAACTTCTATTGCCACTCCGATTGTGGATTCAAAGCCATTGACTCTTGAACAGAGTGTAGAAAAACTCAAACAGCATTTAGCAGATGAGCCTAATGATGCCAAAGTATGGACAATGCTAGGATTGAGTTATTTTGAATTGGATAAAGTTAAAGAATCTCTTGAGGCTTATGAAAAAGCATATCAGTTAACCCCTAATAATTCAAAACTACTTGTTGAGTATGCGTCGACATTAATCAGTGTTAACGATAATCAATTTTCAGATCGTCCAGTTGCACTGATTAAACAAGCGCTTGAGATTGACGCTAATGCGCCAGACGCACTATATTTAGCAGGTATGTTCGCTATTAGCATGCAAGATTTTACACTGGCCAAAGGTTTATGGAATAAGGCGCTATCTGTCTTGCCAGTAGGCGGTGACGATCACCAGGCTTTGTTAGGGTTATTGGATGAGCTAAGGCGTGCTGAGAGTGGTCAAGTTAGCAATACAGTAACGGTTAATGTATTGCTTTCTGATCAAATTTTAGCCACTCGATCGGCTGAAGATTATTTAATGATATATGTTAAAGCTGCTAAAGGTAGGCCTATGCCAATTGCTATTCAAAAGCTAAAGTTAAAAGATTTCAATGGTCAAATAGTGCTGAGTGACATGAATTCTGTTATGCCAACTAAACTATTATCAGAGCATGACAAAGTGTTGGTAGTAGCAAGGTTGAGTCGCACTGGTGGCGCCATGAAGCAAGCGGACGATATACAAATAACCAGCGGCGTTGTTAATGTCTCAGATAATCCAAATATCACTCTAGAATTACAATAAAAATATGAGTAATACAATAGAATTGGCACAAGCCTTAATTAGTATTGATTCGGTCACACCTGATGATAAAGGTTGTCAAGTGTTAATGACTGACCACTTAAAGCGTTCAAATTTTAAAATTACTGATTTAAAGTTTGAAGAGGTGGACAACTTTTGGGCAGAACATGGCACCGGCTCGCCAGTATTTATGTTTGCCGGTCATACAGATGTTGTTCCTGTGGGCGATGAGTCAAAATGGCGTTTAAATCCTTTTTCTGCTGAAATAGAAAACGGAGTTTTATATGGACGTGGAGCGGCAGACATGAAGGGCTCTTTAGCTGCAATGTTGAGTGCTACCGAAAGATTTGTTGCTGACTATCCAGACCATAAGGGTACGATCGGGTATTTAATTACCTCTGATGAAGAAGGACCTGCAATTAACGGCACGGTGAAAGTTTGCGAACATTTGAACGAGATTGGCCAAAATGTTGATTATTGTTTGGTTGGCGAGCCATCAGCTACGAATGTATTGGGCGACATAATTAAAAATGGACGTCGTGGATCTCTAAATGGCACACTTAGAGTTATTGGTAAGCAGGGGCATATCGCTTATCCTCATTTGGCTAATAATCCTATTCATTTAGCCATTCCTGCACTTGATGAGCTGCGTAATGAGTTGTGGGATGAAGGTAATGATTATTTTCCAGCTACGAGTTTTCAAATTTCTAATATTAACTCAGGCACAGGTGTTACTAATGTTATTCCAGGTGAGATCGAGGTTGTTTTTAACTTCCGCTATTCGACAGAATCAACTCATGATGGTTTACAAGCAAGAGTTTGTGCAATTTTAGATAAGCATCAGCTTGAATATGTAATTGATTGGAATCATTCGGGCTATCCATTCTTAACGCCTAGGGGAGAATTAGTGAGTAGTTGTATTGATGCGATTAAAAAAGTAACTAATGTTGATGCGCAATTATCAACTTCAGGAGGCACTTCTGACGGACGCTTTATTGCGCCTATACTTAATACACAAGTAGTTGAGCTAGGCCCTCTGAATGCAACAATTCACCAAGTAGATGAGTGTGTATCCACTAAAGATTTGGATTCTTTGAGTGATATTTATTACCATATTCTTAAAAATATCCTAACCTAAAATTATGCGTTTTGATGTTGTAACGCTTTTCCCTGCTATGTTTTCAGCCATTAAAGATGAAGGTGTGATTGCTCGCGGCATTAAAAAATCATTGCTAAGTATCCACACATGGCAACTAAGAGATTTTTCCGATAATAAACACCGAAATATTGATGATAAATCTTATGGTGGTGGTGCAGGAATGGTGATGCAGGTCGAGCCTATTCGCCGTTGTATTACTGAAATTAAGCAAAAAAATCCTAACTCAAAGGTGATTTATCTATCCCCACAAGGTTCAAAACTTACTCACCAACTGGCTACAGAAATCTCTCAGCTTGATTCGATCACACTGTTGTGCGGTCGCTATGAAGGGGTGGATGAGCGCATAATTGAGCAAGATGTGGATATGGAAATTTCAATCGGAGATTATGTCATTAGTGGTGGTGAGTTAGCCGCCATGGTATTAATCGACAGTGTTTGTAGGCAAGTTCCTGGGGTACTGGGCAATCAAGACTCATTGAATGATTCGTTTGCTGATGGTTTGCTTGATTATCCACACTACACACGTCCAGAGGAAATTGATGGCCAAAAAGTTCCAGAGGTGT
>DTUI01000011.1:10857-18769 GCA_012964205.1 Candidatus Thioglobus sp. | reverse complement strand
CTTTATTTTATCATAGAGACTGTACAGCTTCCAAGACCTCATCAACATGGCCTTTAACCCTTACTTTATCCCAAGATTTAAGAATATCACCATGAGGGCTAATAATAAAGGTTGAGCGCACAATACCCATGTACTCTCTACCCATGAATTTTTTCAACTGCCATACGCCAAATGCTTCACACAACTCTCCACTTTCATCAGAAATCAATTCAAAGGGAAATTCTTGTTTAGCTTTGAATTTCTCATGTTTAGCTAGCGTGTCTTTTGAAATCCCGTAAACAATTGCATTTGCATCAACAAATGCTTTGTGATTGTCTCTGAAATCTTGACCTTCTGTAGTGCAACCTGGCGTTGCATCTTTAGGATAGAAATACAAGACAATATTGCTTCCTTCTGAATCAGGAATGTTGATGGTTAAATTACTAGTTGCTGCGCAGGTAATGGATTGAACTTTATTCATTGCTTGTATAATGGCTTGTTTAAAACGTTGATTTTATCACTGTCATGAAGAACATCCGCAATTTCTCAATCATCGCCCATATTGATCATGGCAAGTCTACCATTGCAGATCGTTTTATTCAGTTTTGTGGTGGTTTGAGCGATAGAGAAATGTCAGCACAAGTGCTGGATTCAATGGATATTGAGAAAGAGCGTGGAATTACAATTAAATCCCAAAGTGTGACGCTAGATTACAAAGCGAACAATGGTGAAACCTACCAACTAAACTTTATTGATACACCGGGCCACGTTGACTTTTCATATGAAGTATCTCGCTCGCTATCAGCTTGTGAAGGTGCGTTATTAATTGTAGACGCCTCACAAGGTGTTGAAGCGCAAACAGTGGCAAATTGTTATACTGCCTTAGATCAGGGCTTAGAAGTGGTTACCGTACTTAATAAGATTGATTTGCCTGCTGCTGAACCAGAGCGCGTGATTGAAGAGGTTGAGGATGTTATTGGTATTGAAGCGATGGATGCAGTTCATGCAAGTGCTAAGTCAGGTATTGGTATTCAAGATATTCTGGAGCAAATTGTTGAAAAAATTCCTGCACCTAAAGGAACGATAGATGCTCCAATTAAAGCACTTATTATTGACTCTTGGTTTGATAACTATTTGGGTGTGGTTTCTTTAATTCGAGTTATTGATGGTGAGATCAAGGCTAAAACTAAGATTAAAATTTTCTCTAATGGCAATGTGCACTCAGTAGACGAGGTAGGAGTATTTACTCCCAAGCGTAAAAAGACTGACAGTTTAAAAGCTGGAGAGGTTGGCTTTTTAATTGCTAACATTAAGGATATTGATGGTGCCCCAGTGGGTGATACAATTACCGGCGCTAAAAATTCTGTCACCGAGCCTTTGGAAGGTTTTAAGCCAGTACAGCCACGAGTATTTGCAGGTATTTTCCCAATCTCTGGTGAAGATTACGAGAAGTTTCGTGACGCATTAGCTAAACTTCGCCTAAATGATGCGGCACTTCAATATGAACCTGAAAGTTCAGACGCATTAGGGTTTGGATTTCGTATTGGATTTTTAGGTTTGTTGCATATGGAAATTGTGCAAGAGCGCTTAGAGCGCGAATATGACCTTGATTTGATTACCACTGCCCCAACAGTTATATATGAAATCTTAGATACCAAGGGTAATATTCATCATGTAGATAGCCCATCTAAAATGCCTGAGAATCAATCGATTGCTGAGTTTAGAGAGCCAATTATCACGGCCAATATTTTAGTTACAGATGAGTTTGTTGGAAATGTAATTAGTCTTTGTGTTGAAAAGCGTGGCGTACAAAAAAGCATTACCTACATGGGTAGACAAGTTCAATTGGTTTATGAATTACCTTTAAATGAAGTGGTACTGGATTTCTTTGATAGACTTAAGTCAGTGTCTCGTGGTTTTGCTTCAATGGATTATAAGTTCGAACGCTATCAAGAGTCTGATTTAATTCGCCTTGATATTATGATTAATCAAGAACCAGTAGATGCGCTGGCATTAATTATTCACCGTGATGATTCCGTTCGCAAAGGTAGAGAGTTGGCTGAGAAGATGAAAGAGCTTATCCCACGTCAGATGTTTGATGTGTCTATCCAAGCTTGTATTGGTGTTAAGATTATTTCTCGTGCCAATGTTAAAGCGCTAAGAAAAAATGTAACCGCTAAATGTTATGGCGGTGACGTATCTCGTAAGCGTAAACTACTTGATAAGCAGAAAAAAGGTAAAAAACGTATGCGTAGCGTGGGTCGAGTAGATATTCCACAGGAGGCCTTCTTGGCCGTCTTGCACATCGACTAACAAAGGTATTTATTTGCCCATATCTGCGTTATAAAGAAAACCTCAAAAAGTCGTTTATTATTTATAAACTCCTTTTATTATTTTCTTAAGGCCTTGATCTGAACAAAATCTACCGCTTATCAGCTTAAGATAGTAGACGTTCTAAAACAAACTTAGAGCCATAATAAGCAACAACCAAGATTCCAAATCCAACTTGTGTGGCAGTAATTGCCTGCTTGCCACGCCATCCAAATGTTCTACGCCCAAAGACTAAAGTTGCAAAAATAAGCCAAGCAACAATAGAAAGTGCAGTTTTGTGCATTAAGTGCTGTGCAAAGAAATCATCAATAAAAATAAAGCCAGTCGCTAGTGATAGTGTTAATAGATAAAAACCAATTCTTATTCCTTGGAATAGTAATCTTTCCATAGTTTGTAGCGGTGGTAATTTATTAATAAAAGCATTGATACTGTGTGTATGTAAATGACGCTCTTGTATTTTTAATAAAATCGATTGACATACTGCCATTGCAAGAAGGGCATAGGCTGTAATGGATAAAAAAACATGTGAAGCAATACTTAAAGGAATAATTTTATCGCTTGTATCTGGAAAGGCGAGCCCAAAGCCGAGTGAGATTGCAGCCAATGGATAAACCAAAATTCCCAAAGCATGAACAGGTTTAGAAATAGAAGATAAAAATAGCAAAATTGCAATTAACCAGGCAACAAAAGAAGCGCTATTAGCGAGGCCAAAGACAACACCATTAGTGGTCCAAAAATCAGTAAAAGTTAAGGTATGTGCAATAATGGCAAAACTAACCAGCAATGAAGTAGTTTGTTGATACGGATGCTTAAGTTCATCTTTACTGAAAAAACGCACTAACAAAAGGGCTGCAGCTAAATACGCTGAAATTGCAAAATAAGATAAAACCATAATTACTGCGCTGAATTAATACAAGCTACTATAATACGATACTTTGATTCAATAATAGAATTATGTTTGATAATTTAACCGACCGCCTCTCCAATAGTTTTAAAACCCTACAAGGTAAAAGCAAACTTTCTGAGTCTAATATTAAAGAAGCGATTCGCGAAGTGCGTCGTGCCTTATTAGAGGCAGATGTTGCACTTGATGTTATCAAGGTTTTTTTGGATCGCGTACAAGAAAAATCTATTGGACTTAAGGTTAGTGAAGGTCTTAGCCCGTCACAAGCGTTTATTAAGCTAGTTGAAGTTGAACTAACCGATATCATTGGCGGTGAAAATAAAACCTTAGATCTCAAAACACAGCCACCTGCAGTGGTTATGGTGGCAGGTTTACAAGGTGCGGGTAAAACAACCTCGATTGCCAAATTAGCGCTATATTTAAAAGAGCGTGAAAACAAAAAAGTATTAGTAGTTAGTGCTGATGTATATCGACCAGCTGCAATTGCACAATTAGAGGTATTGGCAAAGCAAGTTGAAGTTGATTTTTTCCCATCAGATATTTCTCAAAAGCCTGAAAAAATTGTCGCTGATGCAAAGAAGTTTGCACAACAAAAATTTCACGATGTACTGTTAGTTGATACCGCGGGTCGTCTTCATGTAGATGAAGAAATGATGAGCGAAATCCAAGTGCTACAGAAAAAAGTTAATCCGATTGAAACTCTGTTTGTTGTTGATTCAATGACAGGTCAGGACGCTGCACATACGGCCAAGGCTTTTGCCGATAGTCTACCGCTCACAGGTATTATCCTAACTAAAACAGATGGTGATGCACGAGGTGGTGCAGCACTGTCAGTACGCCACATTACCGGCAAGCCAATTAAATTTTTAGGTGTTGGTGAAAAAATTGACGCACTTGAGCCATTCCATCCAGATCGTGTGGTTTCTCGCTTACTTGGTATGGGTGATGTTTTATCCTTGGTAGAAGAAATTTCTAGAAAGGTTGATCATAAAAAAGCGGAAAAATCAGTTAAAAAAATGGCCTCAGGTCGATTTGATTTAGATGATATGCGCGATCAATTATTGCAAATGGAGCAGATGGGTGGCATGGAAGCTTTGATGGATAAGATGCCAGGCATGGGTCAAATCCCTCAGAGTGTTAAAAATCAAATGATGGGTGGTGTTGACACCAAGCGAATGGTGGCTATTATTAACTCAATGACACCAAAAGAGCGATCTCATATTAAGCTGATTAAGGGCTCTCGTAAAAACCGTATTGCCAGGGGTTCTGGCACGTCACCACAAGATGTAAATAAGCTTCTTAAGCAGTTTGAAAAAATGCAAAAGCAAATGAAAAAAATGAGTGGTGGAAAGATGCAAAAGATGATGGCAAAAATGGCTGGCATGCAAGGTGCTGGCGGTATGCCCGATCTTTCTAAAATGAAGCTTCCAGGTATGGGTGGCGGTAAGTTACCATTCTAATGCCGCATGCTTCAATATTTAACGCCAAATAAAAC
The DNA here is from genome assembly GCA_012964205.1 of Candidatus Thioglobus sp. GTDB lineage: Bacteria > Pseudomonadota > Gammaproteobacteria > PS1 > Pseudothioglobaceae > Thioglobus_A. The sequence goes on along the minus strand of DTUI01000011.1, from coordinate 14,060 downwards.
CTTATAAAGCTCAGCGCAGCTAAAATAAAAAAAGACGAACTTATTTGATACGGTAGCGTGCCGATTGTGCATGCGCTTGCAAGCCTTCTCCATCTGCCAATGTAGCAGCAATTTCACCTAAGATATTCGCACCTTCGTCTGAAACCATAATCAGAGAAGATTTCTTTTGGAAGTCATATACACCAAGTGGGGAAGAGAATCTAGCTGTTCCTGAGGTAGGTAGTACGTGGTTTGGTCCGGCGCAGTAATCACCCAGCGATTCACAAGTATGACGACCCATAAAGATTGCGCCCGCGTGTTTGATACCATCAAGCATAGCCTGAGGGTCTTCAACAGATAGCTCTAAATGTTCAGGTGCAATTTGATTAGAAATGCTAATCGCCTCATCCATGTCTTTGGTTAGAATTAGAGCGCCACGGTCTTTCAAAGCGGTAGCAATGATATTCTTACGCTCCATGGTTGGTAGTAGCTTGGTAATGCTAGCCTCAACCTGGCTAATAAACTCAGCATCAGGACAAAGTAAAATTGATTGTGCATCTTCATCGTGCTCTGCTTGTGAAAATAAATCCATGGCAATCCAGTCTGGATTGGTTTTACCGTCACAAATAATTAGAATTTCACTAGGGCCAGCAATCATATCGATGCCTACTTGGCCAAACACCGCTCGCTTGGCTGTAGCAACATAAATATTGCCCGGTCCAACAATTTTATCAACCTTAGGAATGGTTTGTGTGCCATACGCCAGAGCTGCAACTGCTTGGGCGCCACCAACTGTATGCACAGTATCTACACCTGCAATATATGCCGCTGCTAACACTAGTTGATTAGTAACACCGTCAGGTGTGGGAACCACCATAATAAGCTCTTCAACGCCCGCTACTTTAGCCGGAATAGCATTCATCAATACTGACGAAGGGTAGGCGGCTTTACCGCCAGGAACATACAATCCTACACGATCTAGTGGAGTGATTTTTTGCCCAAGCATAGTACCGTCATCTTCAGTATAAGTCCATGTCTCTTGCTTTTGCTTTTGATGATAAATACGTACGCGATCAGCAGCAGTTTGTAGTGCGGTTTTTTCTTTATCTGCTAAGTTATCAAATGCATCTTTTAATGTGGATAAATTAACTGTAAGCTCGCCCATATCAGCAACATTCATTCGATCAAACTGATTGGTATATTCAATTAAAGCCTGATCACCGGTTTTACGAATGTTGGCAATAATATCGTCAACGGTTTTAGCAACGTCTTTATTAGAAACACTTTCCCAAGATAAAAGATCACCAAGATTTTGTTGAAAATCAGCTTGAGATGAAGATAATTTTGTAATCATAAATTTTGCTCTATGGCTTTAATCCAAGATTTAATTTGAGTATTTTTAGTTTTAAAAGAGGCGCTATTCACCACTAGGCGAGAGCTAATATCTACAATGTGATCCAGAGGAATTAAGCCGTTAGCTTTTAGTGTATTTCCTGTATCAACTAAGTCAACAATACAGTGTGATAATCCTACTACAGGTGCTAATTCCATCGCACCATAAAGCTTGATGATTTCACAAGGTTGGCCTTTTTTCTGAAAATATAGCTTGGCAGAATTAACGTATTTAGTCGCAACTTTTAAGATGTTCTCTTGTAAATGATCTGCAGATTTTGCAGCCACCATTAGTTTACATTTGGCAATGCCCAAATCTAACATTTCAAATAAGCCATTAGCACCATGCTCTAACAAAACATCTTTGCCGGCAATGCCCATATCAGCAGCACCATGTTGAACAAATACAGGTACGTCGGTTGCACGAATGATGATAACTTTAACATCCTCTAGATTGGTATCTAGAATTAACTTGCGCGAGTTAAGCTCTTCATCGGCTATCTCTAATCCGGCTTTTTTTAATAATGGTAAAGTCTGTTCTAGAATTCTACCTTTTGATAATGCAATGGTTAACATGATATTTGTCTCTAATCTTGTATGCGCTGAATATCAGCGCCTAATAATTTTAATTTTTCTTCAATAGTTTCATAGCCACGATCTAGATGGTAAACCCGTTCAATTGTAGTTGTGCCTTGTGCAGCAAGCCCAGCCAATACTAAAGAGGCTGAGGCGCGCAAATCAGTTGCCATTAGATCTGCGCCAGTCAATAATTTTACACCTTTGGAAATGGCCGTGTTACCTTCTAAGCTGAACTGCGCACCCATACGAGCTAATTCTGGAATATGCATAAAACGATTTTCAAAGATAGATTCGGTAACGGTTGCTTGACCATCTGCAATACTATTTAAAGCGCAAAATTGAGCCTGCATGTCTGTCGGAAAGTTTGGATAGGTGCTAGTTTTAATGTTAACCGCTTTTGGTCTTTTGCCTTTCATGTCAAGCGTTATACTGGTTTTATCGAATTTTATTTCAGCACCAGCTTCGGTTAATTTACTAATTATTGCTCGCATAGATCGGTGTTGAGCATTTTTAAGTGTTACCTTGCCACCAGTAATTGCAGCAGCAATTAGATAGGTGCCAGCTTCAATACGATCAGGACACACTGTGTAACTCGCACCTGTTAAGTTAGAGACACCCTTAATAGTTATAACTGAAGTGCCAGCACCACTAATTTTGGCGCCCATTTTAATTAGACAGTTTGCAAGATCAACAATTTCTGGCTCTTGCGCTGCATTGTGAATGGTGGTTGTGCCTTGTGCCAATGTTGCAGCCATTAAAATATTTTCTGTAGCGGTGACGGTAACTTGTTCAAAATGAATATCATTGCCGATTAATTTTTTAGCGGTTGCGTGAATGTATCCATTTTTAACCTCTATCTTGGCGCCTAAATCTTCCAATGCTTTTAGGTGTAAATTAACCGGTCGTGTGCCAATACTACAACCACCTGGAAGAGATATTTTGGCTTCTCCGTATTTGGCAAGTGTTGGGCCTAATGACAAAATAGAGGCTCTCATGGTTTTAACAAGATCGTATTCTGCAGTAAGTTTGGTTAGCTTTGATGAGTCTACAGATAGCGAGCCATCAGATTCAAGAATAAATTCACCACCCATATCCATTAGCAATCTAAGTGTTGTTGAGATATCACTTAAATGCGGCGTGTTGTTTAGTCTTATAGGTTCATCTGCTAATATTGAAGCAAAAAGAATGGGAAGAGCGGCGTTTTTAGATCCGGCAATTTTTACCGTTCCATTAAGAGTCTTGCCACCTTTAAT
>DTUI01000011.1:0-10757 GCA_012964205.1 Candidatus Thioglobus sp. | reverse complement strand
TATTTTACCTTTTTCATAAATGCCCATTAAAGAAAAAATTAACAACCTCACTTCCCAGCCAGGTGTTTATCAAATGCTTGATAAGCAGGGGCTGGTGATCTATGTGGGCAAGGCTAAAAACTTAAAAAAACGAGTTTCCAGTTACTTTTTGAAAGAGCATGAAGATGGAAAAACCCGAGCTTTAGTGGCTAACATTGACACCTTTAAGGTGATTGTTACTGCTACTGAAACTCAAGCCTTATTGCTAGAATCTGAGCTTATCAAGCAACACATGCCTAGATATAACATTTTGCTTAAGGACTCAAAAAGCTACCCATATATTTCTATTAGTAATGACAAACACCCTAGAGTTGGATTTTTTCGAGGCAAGAGGCACGATAAACATCAGTATTTTGGTCCATATCCTTCTGCTCATGTTGTGCGTGATTCGCTATTCTTATTAAAGAAAATTTTCAAGGTTAGGCAGTGTACTAATGCTACTTACAGATCAAGATCTAGAGCGTGCTTAGAATATCAAATTGGCCTTTGCAGTGCGCCTTGTGTTGGTCATATAAGTGATGAAAATTACCAGCAAGATGTAATTATGATGTCATTATTCCTTGCTGGAAAAGGCAAGCAAACACTCGATAAAATATCGGAAAAAATGCAAATTGCATCAATTGATCAAGATTTTGAGCTTGCTGCTAGAATGCGTGATCAGCTAATTGATTTGCGCAAAATACAAGAACAGCACGCCTCTAGCTCTACGGCTGATTTAGATGTAATTGCTGTTTATCAGCAAGATGGTGTTAACGCTATTGAGGTGCTGTTTATTCGTGGTGGAAAGCAAGTTGGCCAGGAATTTATCTTGCCTAAAAACTCATCTAATCGACAGGTGGAACAAGTGCTAAGTGCATTTTTACCGTTATATTATTTAGGCAAAGATACGCCAAAACAGCTTTTAATTAGCCATAAACTAACAGATAAAAGCTTAATTGCGACAGCGCTTAATACTCGAATTATTGACACACCAAACAAAGATAAAAAGCATTATTTAAATATCGCAAATTTAACTCTACGAGAGAATTTAAAACAAAATTTATTGGCTAGATTTAGAAAAAAAACAACCTTAGTCCATCTGCAAAGTATTTTGAATTTGAAATCTTTGCCAGAAACTATGGAGTGTTTTGATATTAGCCACATGATGGGCGAGGCAACTACAGCTTCTTGTGTGGTTTTTGAAAAAGGTGTGCCGAAAGTTAGTAAATATCGTCAATTTGATATTAAAAATATTACCCCGGGTGATGACTACGCCGCCATGAATCAGGTGATTTATAGACGTTATTCAAAACTACTTAAAGAAAATAAGCCGCTGCCTGATGTGATCTTTATTGATGGTGGCTTGGGCCAGCTCAATCAGGCGGTTATGGTAATGGATTCTATTGGTATTGATGAAATTCAGTTGGTTGGTGTGGCAAAAGGTGAAAAACGCAAAGCTGGCCTAGAAACACTAATCACCATTGAAAATGATAAGGTTAATAAAATTAATCTACCACCTCATGATCCTGCACTGATGTTGATTAATCATATTCGCGATGAATCACATCGTTTTGCAATTAAAAATCATCGTCTGAAGCGTGGTAAAAATCGTACTACTTCACCACTGGAGTCAATAAAAGGTGTGGGTAAATTAAGGCGCACCGCACTGCTTAATTATTTCGGCGGATTACAGGAAATTAAAAATGCTTCAATTGATGAAATTCAAAAAGTAAGCGGTATTAATTTGGCATTAGCGACTAAAATAGTTGAAACTTTTAATTCATCTAGGTAAGTATTATGTTTTTAATTCGTCTGTTGATTATTGCCTTTATTGTTGGCTATTGCGTATGGTTTATCAGTAATAAAGTATTAGGAAAAAACCTAAAAATGGCACGTGTTATTGCAGTGACTTTGGTTGCAACTTCTATTGTTTATTTGCTACTTGGTAGTTTGTCTTATCTATTAGAGGGTTAGTTTAGGTATGGTTAGTGGCACTTAGATGTAGGCCAATCACACCAATAATTACCAATAAAATACTGCCAAATTTTAATAAATTAGCAGATTCTTTAAAATAGATAATGCCAATTGCTGTAATTAATACTGTACCAATGCCTGCCCATATTGCATAGGCAATACCCATCTCAAATTTTTTAAGTGCAAAAGTTAAGGCAATGAAGGAAAGCGCATAACAGACAAAAATCAACACAGAAGGAAGTAGCTTGCTAAAGCCATCTGAAAATTTCATTGCCGTTGTGCCGGCAACTTCAAGCAAGATCGCCAATATTAAAAATAACCAAGCTTGAATCATAAATGTTTTTTAGAGATAACCAGTGTTTTTAAATGCAAGGTATTGTTAATTATTTTGTCAGTAACATTAACTAAAATAGCTAAATTTGAAGCCTCCCAAACCGGCATATCGCGCATGTGGTCACCCATATAATCAAAGTTATTCTTGCCAAAGCGCTCAACTAATTTATCTGCCTTGTTGTGAGAAGATAGATTGAAATCAGCATTACTAGCCATCACGTCATCAAATAATTTAATGTGTTTGGCAACGGCAAAGGCATAATCTTTATGTGAGGCGGTTGCCAAAATAATAGTATCGCCAGACTTCTTTCGCTCATTAATATAATCAATGGTTGCTTGAATATAAGGCAACTTTGTGACATCAATTTCAAAGCGTTTTACCAGTTGGCTTTTTAAATAACCCTTGCCTTTAAAAAACCAAAATGGATAAATTAAAATTAACCAAGGTTGTTTTTTTAACACACCGATAGACGACTCATACAAAAGGTCGGTGTCAATAAGTGTGTGATCTAAGTCAACAATTAAGGCTGTGCGTGTCATTCAAGCTCACCCCATTTGTCAAAATAACGCTCTAAGTCGGCTTCTAATCTGGCTAGACGAATAAGTGCATCTTGAGATTCTTCTGTTTGAAAAAATTCAGGATCTGATAGCTGTAGCTGAATTTCACCAATTTCGATTTCAGTTTTTTCAATTTTATTAGGTAGGCTTTTAAGCTCTTGCTGTTGCTTGTAATTAAGTTTTTTGTTGGCCTGAGGGGTTGACTTCTGAACTTTTTCTTTGGGTTTTTTCTTTGGCTTTTCGGCAATTAATTTATCTTGCTTTTGTATAAGGTAATCATCATAGCCACCTGCGTATTGATTAATCACGCCATCACCGTCAAGCACTACGGTAGAGCCAACCACATGGTTTAAAAAGGTTCTATCATGAGAGATTAGAATCAGCGTGCCATTGTAGTCGACTAGCATTTCTTCTAGTAGCTCTAGCGTCTCAACATCAAGATCGTTGGTGGGCTCGTCAAGTACAAGTAGGTTCGCAGGTTGGGATAAAATTTTAGCCAGCATTAGTCGATTTTTTTCACCACCAGAAAACATCCTAATCGGTGCCATGGCTTGTTTTCCAGTAAAAAGGAACTGACGTAAATATCCAATAATATGCTTACTCTTACCGCCAACTTCAATATGCTCGCGTCCACCTGATACAAAATCCATGGCTTTCATGTTGGGGTCAAGGTTTTCACGCATTTGATCAAAATAAGCCAATTGAATGGTTTTAGATCGACGAATATAGCCTGTGGTTGGTTGTAGTTCGTCTAATAGTAATTTGATGAAAGTTGATTTACCCGTACCGTTACCACCAATAATACCGATTTTTTCACCCTTTAATACCAGCATGGAGAAGTCTTTGATTAGTTGCAAGCCTGCAATTTCATAAGAGATTTTCTTAACTTCAAAGACAACTTTAGAAGCTCTATTTTCATCTTCTAATGCATGGATTTTAACGTTACCTTTTTTGGCTCGACGATTAACAAAAGAGCTGCGCATGTCTTGTAAGGCTCTAACTCTACCTTCATTACGGGTTCGACGTGCTTTAATGCCTTGTCTAATCCAAGTTTCTTCTTGGGCAAGTTTTTTGTCAAAGCGCGCATTGGCAAGCTCTTCAGCGTGAAGCTGTTCATCTTTGCGTTTTACATAATCTTTATAGCCACACTCAAACACACTTAAATTGCCACGATCTAAATCAAACACCTTGTTAACAATACCAGCTACAAATGAACGATCATGACTAATCAATATCAAAGTACCGTGATACTCTTTAAGCATTCTTTCTAAATCAAGAATGGCGGTAATATCCATGTGGTTGGTTGGCTCATCAAGTAGCAAAACATCTGGCTCTTGAATAAGCGCTCTAGCGAGCATCACGCGTCGTCGCCAGCCGCCAGATAGGGTGGCAAGTGTGGTGTCACCATTTAAGGTGAAGCGATTAAGAATGGCTTCAATTTTATGTAAATATTGCCAGCCATCAAGTTGATCAATTTTTTGTTGATATTTACCAGCCTCATCAAGTTTTTCTTGTTTGATTAGGTGTTGATATTTAGTTAGGATGCCTCCGATTTCGCCCAAGCCTTCGGCAACAATATCAAATAGATTTTTGTCGTTATTTTCAGGCGGGGTTTGCTCTAAATAGCTAATCGTTACACCATTCTTGATTTTTAACTTGCCATCATCAGGCTCGATAGTGCCAGCCAAAATACGCATAAAAGTTGATTTACCCTCGCCATTTCGACCAATCAGTGCAATTTTGTCACCTTTGAGAATGGTTGAGCTGACTTCATTTAGAATTGGCTTATCTGAAAAGCTCAAAGAAAGGCTGTCAAGTGTAATTAATGGCATGGGTCTCCTTTTTTACATCTGTCGACAGGTGTAAAATCTGGGTTTTAAAATTAAAAAAGTAAAGTATGCAAAATTTTACCCAAACAATGGCACTAGTTAAAGGAGTTGGTTTGTGTATTCTGCTATTAGCTTTTCAGCCGGTAATTGCTGAAAGTATTGAAGCTAAGAGTTTTGTTAATACTGAGCAAGAACAGCGCTACCGTAGTCTGATTGATGAGATTCGCTGCCCAGTTTGTCAGGGGCAAAGCATTGGTGGGTCAAATGCTGGTCTTGCCAAAGATTTGCGTGAAAAGGTGAGAGAGCTAATCATCACCCAGCAAACTAATGATCAAATACGTCGCTACATGGTAGACCGATATGGTGATTTTGTCGTGTTTAAGCCGCCCGTAAATATGAATACTTATTTATTATGGTATGCGCCATTTGCTTTTTTATTATTCGGCGCTTTCTTTTTTATTCGATCGTTTAAAACCAAAAAAAATACACAACCACCTGTGATTGACACAAGCAAAGCCAAGGATTTATTAAAGTGAGTCAGCATGAATTAATGATTGATACGCAAGGCCGAGGCGCTATTGAAATCAGTCAGCAGGTTAATGCATTTATTAGTGATGATTCTTTTCAGTTATGCCATGTGTTTGTTGCGCATACCTCGGCATCACTCATGATTACAGGCAGTGAAGATCCTAATTTATTGCTTGATGTGGAAGACTATTTTCAAGCTAGCGTAGTTGATGCTGATCCTAGCTATCGACACATTGGTGAGGGTGATTTTGATATGTCTGGACATATTCGATCAATTCTTACTGGCGAAGCAAAAACCATTCCGATCATTCAAGGTAAGCTTGGTTTGAGTAAAAATCAAGGTTTGTATTTATACGAGCATCGAGACGGAACCAATACTAGGAAATTAATCATTACATTAATATGAGTACAGAAAAAGAATTAAGCGATTTAATGGTTGAGGCTTATACGCATCAAAAAAATGGCGATTTGTCTTTAGCGATTCAGGCTTGGAATGGCTTGGTTAATCATCAATCTATTGACGATAATTTAAAAGCTAACGCTTATCTAAGCTTGGGAAATTTACATCAATTGCAAGGTAGTGATGATTTAGCTATTGAAAGTATGTCGAGCGCTATTCAGGCAAACCCTAATAGTTCAGAGGCTTACTTTTGCTTGGCTTATTTAGAGCAAGAGAAGGAAAACTTTGATTCTGCTGTTGGGTATTTTGAGCAGGCAATTGAGCTTAATAACACTGATAGTGGTGCTTTTAATAATCTGGGAAATTGTTACGATCGATTAGAAAAAAGCATCGAGGCAATTAGTGCATATTCTCAGGCGATAGCTCTGGATGAAAACTATATTGCCGCTATTTATAATCGAGGTAACGCTTATATTAAAACTGCAAAAGATGATCTCGCATTAAAAGATCTAAATAAAGCCATTGAATTGGATGCAAATTTTTATCAAGCCTATTATAATCGTGGCACTTTGCTAAAGCGCATGGGCAACATGACGAAATCTGAGCAAGACTTGACCAAGGCCAAGCAATTGGCACAGCAAGAATTAGAACATAAAACACAGCACTAACCCTTATGAGTAATCAAGACGACAATAAATTAATCACTGAAAGAAAATCAAAACTAGACAAGTTAAGAGAGGCTGGAAATCCTTTTGTTAACGATTTTAAACCAACACATTTGGCGCAAAATATTATCAATGATTACAATCAATTTTCCAAAGAAGAGCTAGAAGAAAAAGCCGTTCAAGTTTGTATTGCAGGCCGTATGATGCTTAAGCGCGTTATGGGCAAGGCTAGCTTTGCTACATTGCAAGATTCAAGTGCTAGAGTGCAAGTGTTTGTAACGCGCGACGAATTACCAGAAGGCTTTTATAACGAGCAGTTTAAGAAATGGGATATTGGTGATATTGTTGGCGCAACGGGCACATTGTTTAAAACCAATGTTGGTGAATTGTCAGTGCGTGTTGATAGTATTAGGCTATTAACCAAATCACTTAGACCACTGCCTGAAAAGTTCCACGGGCTGTCTGACCAAGAAACTAGATATCGCCAGCGTTATGTTGATTTGATTACCAATGAAGATGCGCGCAATACCTTTAAGCGCCGAAGTGCAATAGTTAGCTATATTCGTAATTTTTTCAATGATGCTGATTTCATGGAAGTGGAAACACCAATGTTGCAAACCATTCCTGGTGGCGCTACAGCAAAGCCATTTGAGACGCATCACAATGCGCTTGATATTGGCATGTATTTGCGTATTGCGCCTGAGCTTTATTTAAAAAGATTGGTTGTTGGTGGCATGGATCGAGTGTTTGAAATTAATCGAAATTTTAGAAATGAAGGCCTTTCAACACGCCATAATCCAGAATTCACCATGATTGAGTTTTATCAAGCGTATGCAACCTATCATGATCTAATGGATTTAACTGAAAAGCTATTCCGCGGTATTGCTGTAGATGTATGTGGCAGTGCTACGATTCATTATCAAGGCGATGATTTTGATTTTTCTAAAGCCTTTAATCGTATTAGCGTGTTTGATTCAATTCTTGAATACAATCCAACATTCACAGCTGATGATTTAAGCGAGGCCAATGCAACAGCCACTGCTAAAAAATTAGGTATTGATGTTAAAGATAACTGGGGCTTAGGAAAAATCCAAATTGAGATTTTTGAAGCGACCGTTGAAGAAAAACTGATTCAGCCAACTTTTATTACTGAATACCCAACAGAGGTTTCGCCACTTGCGCGCCGTAATGACAACAATCCATTCATCACTGATCGATTTGAATTGTTTATTGGTGGTCGTGAAATTGCCAATGGATTTTCTGAGCTTAATGATGCTCAAGATCAAGCAGAACGCTTTAAAGCTCAAGTGGCTGAAAAAGATGCAGGCGATGATGAAGCCATGCATTACGACGCAGACTATATTCGTGCATTAGAATACGGTATGCCACCTACAGCTGGTGAAGGTATTGGCATTGATAGATTGGTGATGCTATTTACTGACTCACCATCTATTCGTGATGTGTTGTTATTTCCGCACATGAGACCAGAGGTTAAATGAATTCACCGGTTTTAACGATTGATGGCCCAAGTGGCGTTGGAAAAGGTACAGTTGCACGCGTAATTGCCCAACAACAGGGCTGGCACTTGTTGGACTCAGGTGCGATTTATCGTGCTTTTGCATTGGCGGTTGAATCAAGAGGTATTTCCATTACAGATGAAAAATCTCTTGAAGAAATTGCTACAAATCTAGATTTAGCATTTAAAACTCACGCAGATAGTGAGCTGGTTAGTGTTTTTCTAGATGGCAAAGATGTATCCAAGGTATTACGCACAGAAGAGACTGGCGAAAAAGCTTCTAAAATCGCCTCAATTGGTGTGGTGCGTGCAGCATTACTTAAGCGCCAACAAGATTTTGCAACCTTGCCAGGATTAGTGGCAGATGGCCGTGATATGGGTACGGTGGTTTTTGCTAATGCACCATTCAAAGTTTATCTAACGGCCAGCGCTGATGAGCGCGCTAATAGACGCCTAAAACAATTGCAAGCACAAGGCTCAAAGGGTATAATATCGCAAATCTTAGTAGACGTAAAAGCCCGAGACGAGCGTGATTCATCACGCAAACACTCACCTTTAAAACCTGCAAAAGATGCTCTTATCATTGACACAACTACGTTGTCATTAGATGAGGTTATTGCTCAAGTGAGCGAATTGGTTAAAGCTTAAGCGGTTAAGCTTTATAAATAAACTAACCCGATATGAATTAGGCGTATACCGTAAATAGCCTAAAAAATTACCGGTCAATATCAAGAAGAAAATATGTCAGAAACATTTGCTGAACTGTTTGAGAACAGTGTAGAACAACAAAACGTAAAAGTAGGTGCCTTATTAATGGGTACTGTAGTTAGCATCAATCGTGAAAAAGCGATTGTAAATGTTGGCTTAAAATCAGAGGGTTTCATCTCTCTAGACGAATTTAAAAACCCACAAGGTGAATTAGAAGTTGCAGAAGGCGATGTAGTAGAAGTTGCTTTAAAATCAATCGACGATGGCCTGGGTAATACATTATTGTCACACACTGAAGCGAAACGCATCAAGTTATGGCAGTCATTAGAAACAGCAATGAATTCTAAAGAGACTGTTACTGGTATCGTTACTGGTGCTGTTAAAGGCGGTCTTACAGTTGATATTGGCGTTGTTAAAGCGTTCTTACCAGGTTCATTAGTTGATGTACGTCCTGTTAAAGATTTCTCATACCTTACTGGTCAAGAAATTGAAGCTATCGTTATTAAGATGGACGAAGTTAGAAACAACATCGTTATTTCTAGAAAAGCAGTTATGCAAGAAGCTAACTCAGCTGATCGTGAAGCATTACTTGAAACACTTGCTGAAGGCAAAGAGATTGAAGGTATTGTTAAGAACTTGGCTGATTACGGTGCATTTGTTGATCTTGGTGGTGTTGATGGTTTACTACACATTACTGACATTTCTTGGACGCGTGTTAATCACCCTTCTGAAAAACTTGCTATTGGCGATAAGATCACAGTTGTGGTTCTTAACTACGATAAAGAGAAGATGCGTGTATCACTAGGTCTTAAGCAGCTTACTGCTAGCCCTTGGGATAACATCTCAGATCGTTTACCTATCGGCAAGAAAGTTACTGGTACAGTTTCTAACCTTACTGACTACGGAGCGTTTGTACGTATCGAAGACGGTGTTGAAGGTTTGGTTCACGTTTCAGAAATGGATTGGACTAATGCAAATGCACGTCCTTCTAAGATTGTTAAACTAGGTCAAGAAGTTGATGTAGTGGTATTAGATGTTCAAGAGTCTAAGCACCGTATTTCATTATCAATGAAGCAAGCATTAGAAAATCCATGGGAAGCATTTGAAGCTACTCAAAACAAAGGCGATAAGATTATCGTAAACGTTAAGTCAATTACTGACTTTGGTTTATTTGTTGGCTTACAAGGCGGCATTGACGGTCTAATTCACTTAGCTGACATTTCTTGGGACAAGCAGTCTTCTGAAGAGTTAGTTGCAAACTTCTCTAAAGGTCAAGAGTTAGAAGTTGTTATTCTTAACATTGATGCTGAAAAAGAGCGTATTTCATTAGGTATCAAGCAGTTATCTGAAGATGACTTTATGCAGTATGCATCAGCTAACAAGAAGGGTGCTATCGTTAAAGGTACTATCTTAGAAGTTGATCCTCGTGGTGCTGTTATCGGTCTAGCTGAAGATATCACTGGTTACTTAAAAGCTGGTGAAATTTCACAAGAACGTGTTGAAGATGCAACTACAGTTCTTAAGACTGGTGCTGAAATCGAAGTAGTTATCATGAACGTTGATAGAAGATCTCGCAACATCGCAGTAAGTGTTAAAGCGAAAGACACAGTTGAAGAGCAAGCAGCAATGGCAGACTACAATAAGCAGTCTTCTGATGAAGCAACAGGTTCAACTTTAGGTGACTTACTTAAGCAAGCTAAAGATAAGTAACCCTTAGTCAATAAAAAGGCCGCTGCGTAGTAATACAAAGCGGCCTTTTTTTATGGTGAAATTATGAAAAAAACAGACTTAATTCAAATCTTAACAGAGAATTCAAATCTAGCAAAATCAGACGTTAAAATAATGGTTGATTTAATCCTAGAGAGAATCACAAGTTCGATTGTATCGGGTGAAGGTGTTGAGATTAGAGGGTTTGGTGCTTTTTTAAAAAAACATCGAAAGGCGCGCCAAGGTATTAATCCTAAAACCAGTGAAAGAACACAGGTTGGGGAAAAATACGTACCATTTTTCAAGCCAGGAAAAGGCTTGAAAGAAATGGTAAATAAAGGCTAAATTTTGTTGTTTTTAGATCGAGATAATGTATAATTTCACTTTTTGCACTTAGTGTTGAAAAACTAATATGGGGCGTTAGCTCAGTTGGTAGAGCATCGGACTTTTAATCCGCTGGTCGAGCGTTCAAATCGCTCACGCCCCACCATATTATTAAAGGCTTTCAAGCGATTGAAAGC
>DTUI01000010.1 GCA_012964205.1 Candidatus Thioglobus sp. | reverse complement strand
TACATTGAGATTATCCATGCCTTTGATTGAGCGGTCAATACGTCCAAGCAATAATAATATTTTTTGCAAGCGCTGATAAGGGTGACGCTTAAGAATATTGGTGATGATTGGTTTTCTTTTATTCCAAACTCGATGGCTTTGCAAAATAGCATTGATATCGTTGTTTTGGTGTAATTCAATGGACATATCGATGATATTTTTTATTTCTCGATAAAGTGAGCTGTTGAGCTGAATAGGCATAGCAGTATCACTCAAAAGCGTATTGTAGATTTTGTTTACTTGAGGGGCATCACCAAATAGAGCAGCATCAATTAAGCCATAAATTGTGTATTTGGATTGCTCCTGAGCCTGCTCTAAAAAATCTTGAGTGTTGATTTCTCCATCAGGGTAAGCCATTTTTAGTTTTTGAATTTCTTGCATGGAGGCCAGTAAGTTGCCTTCAGTATAAAAGGCAATACTTTGAGCAACCTCTTTGTTTGATTGCAAGCCAGCGCTTTCCATGTGGTTGTTGATCCAGCCAATCAAATGATCATTTGATATTTCCCAGTGTTGGATAACACCACCATATTGCTCAAGTGTTTTAAACCACTTACTTTTTTGTTGTGCTAAATCCAGCTTACCCGTTGAAATAATTAGCAAAATATCGCTAGGGATATTTCCAGCAAGAGTGGTTAACGCTTTAGAGCCTTTGACACCAATCTTTCCAGTTTTAAGTCTGCATTCAATAATGCGCCTAGGCGAAAACAAAGAGATATTGGCGATTTCGGCAGTGATCAGTCCCCAGTCAAAATTGCCATCAATATCAAAACTGGTCTTTTCGTCAAAACCAGCTTGCTTGGCAGCCGACAGTATTGCACTTAGACTTTGATCAATTAATAGTGACTCTGCACCAAAAACAAAATATAAAGATTCTAGTTTGTTGGCAAGAGAGAGGTTAAGCGCTTCTGGCTTAATTCTCATTAAGTTTTGATAAGCGTCTGATTAATTTTTTGATGACGGTATTTCTTAATTGAGTATAAGTCTCTTCAATTTGTAATCTATCTGCTTGAGAAGAATCTGTCATTTTTTTAAGGTGTGTTCTAGCCGTTAAATCTTGCGACAGTAATATTTTTTGATCAGCATTAAGAATTGTAATTGGGACAGACAGGGTTAACGTATAACTATTAGCAGTATTGGTGGCTGTGTATGAAGCAGTTTGTTGCTTTTGAACTTCTGTACCAATCTTAATGGTTAGGTTTTGTGCCGCCTCCTGATTAAATCTTTTTCTCAGCTCACTAGCAAAATTGTTTGATTGTTCGCTCACAATGATTGCATTCAACTCAGTGTTTTTCACAGGTGTGTGAAATCCGCACGAGCTTAATAGTGTGGTTGCAAGGATAACGGCTAATAGGTTTATTTTAGACATGGCAATCATTATTTTTGAATTTATTAAGTTAAGAATTATGACAGAATTTGCATTTATTTGTTGAAAAACCTTGAAAAAACGCCATTGGTTAATATTTAAGGGAGTGATAGGGTATAGTTACTCGTCTATTTTTTTATAATTTAAGTATTAATCCATGTTTAAAAATTTATTGTTATGGTTGGTATTGGGCAGCGTTCTTACGTCTATTTTTAGCCAATTTGAGACTAGCGAAAAGAAGAGCGAAATTACTTATTCTGAATTTATTCAAAGTGTTAAACAGGGTGATGTTTCTGAAGTAACAATTGCAGGTAGTAACATTTCTGGCATTGGTGCTGGTGGTGAGCAGTTTTCAACTTATTCACCTGGTGATTTAGGATTGATGGGTGATTTATTAGATAATGGTGTTAATGTTGTGGCAACACCGCCTGAAAAAGATGGATTTTTTAAGCAGTTAATTATCTCTTTAGCACCAATTGTTTTGTTAATCGCCGTTATTCTTTACACCATGAAGGGTGCTGGTGGCGCCATGGGTGGCAAAAACCCTATGAGTTTTGGTAAATCTAAGGCGCGTCTAATTCCTAAAGATGAATCAAACGTAACATTTGATGATGTAGCAGGTGTTGATGAAGCTAAAGAAGATGTTGCTGAATTAGTCGACTTTCTGTCCAATCCAGGAAAGTTTACTAAAGTCGGCGGAAAAATTCCTAAGGGTGTTTTGCTAATTGGCCCCCCTGGTACCGGTAAAACGCTTTTAGCCAAGGCTATTGCGGGTGAAGCTGATGTGCCATTTTTCTTTATCTCTGGTTCTGACTTTGTAGAAATGTTTGTTGGTGTGGGTGCGTCTCGTGTACGTGACATGTTTGAGCAGGCTAAGAAAAATGCACCATGTATTATCTTTATTGACGAAATTGATGCGGTTGGCCGTCAACGTGGTGCTGGTATGGGCGGCGGTCATGACGAGCGCGAGCAAACCTTAAACCAGATGTTAGTTGAGATGGATGGATTTGAAGGTTCGGAAGGTGTTATCGTAATTGCTGCAACTAACCGCCCAGATGTGCTTGATCCAGCGCTATTGCGCCCTGGACGTTTTGATCGTCAAGTAATGGTTGGTTTGCCAGATATTAATGGCCGTGATGCGATTTTAAAAGTACACATGCGTAAATTACCTATCGCCAAAAACGTTCAATCCGTTAGCATCGCTAAAGGTACACCAGGTTTTTCTGGTGCAGACTTAGCCAATTTATGTAACGAAGCTGCATTATTAGCCGCCGGACAAAGCAAAGAATTGGTTGGCATGCAAGAATTTGAAAAAGCCAAAGATAAAATCATGATGGGCGCTGAGCGCAAGTCGATGGCCATGGATGAATCTGAAAAAGAAATGACAGCTTATCATGAGGCAGGCCACGCGATTGTTGGTCGTTTGGTACCTGAGCATGATCCAGTTTATAAGGTTAGTATTATTCCTAGAGGAAGAGCGCTAGGTGTCACTATGTTCTTGCCGGAAAAAGATACTTACAGCATTTCTAGACGTAAATTAAATTCTCAAATTTCGTCACTATTTGGTGGTCGTCTTGCTGAAGAGCTTATGTATGGTGCTGACGCTGTTACCACGGGTGCAAGTAACGATATTGAGCGTGCAACAGAAATTGCCCATAAGATGGTTAAGCATTGGGGTATGTCAGATGTGCTTGGACCATTGGCTTATGGTGAAGACGAGGGTGAGGTGTTTTTAGGTCGCCAAGTGACCAAACATAAGCATATTTCAGAAGATACATTTAAAGTTATCGACTCTGAAATTCGTAGAATTATTGATGTAAATTACCAAGTGGCGAAAAAAATTCTAGAAGAAAATAAAGATATTCTGATTGAGATGACCAAAGCTTTAATGGAATTTGAAACCATCGATAAAGAACAAATTGACGACTTGATGAATAGAAAGCCAATTAGAGAATCGGCTGTTGTTGTAGATTCTGAAGTGGTATCAACTGAGCTTGGCAGAGGTGGCGATGTCACAGAAGATGACAATGATTCAGAAGATCGATCAGTTGATGGAAATCCTCAGGTTGTTTAATATCTAGCGATATCCGTTATGGGCAAAATGTCCTTTAAAAATCCTTTAATTATGGGTGTGTTAAATATCACTCCTGATTCTTTTTCTGATGGTGGTCAGCACTTTGATCCGGCGCTTGCTATTGTAAGTGCTCAGCGCATGGTTCTGCAAGGTGCCAATATTATCGATGTTGGTGGCGAGTCTACGCGACCAGGCGCTAAACCTGTTAGCGAGATTGATGAATTAAATCGTGTTATTCCAGTTATTAAGGCGTTATCTACTCAGATAAACGTACCCATTTCAATAGACACTTCAAAACCACAGGTCATGAAATTAGCCGTAGAGGCTGGCGCCAGTATTATTAATGATGTTAACGCTTTACAGGCTGATGGTGCGCTGGAAATGGCATTGTCATTGAATGTAGATGTGTGTTTGATGCACAAGCAAGGGATACCTGAAACCATGCAGGAAAATCCAGCTTATGGCGATGTTATTGAAGAAATTAAACATTTTTTTGAGCAGCGGATTGATGCTTGTGAGCAAGTAGGCATCTCTAGAAGTAGAATTATTTTAGATCCTGGCTTTGGTTTTGGAAAAACACTCGAACATAATTTAGAGATATTACGTCGGTTTAATGAGTTTAAAAGCTTTGATCTGAGGCTACTTGCCGGACTTTCTAGAAAATCAATGATTGGCGTTATACTGAACGATAGAGATGTTGAAAGCAGAGTGGTTGGTAGTGTGACAGGCGCTATAATAGCGGTTCAAAATGGGGCGAATATTGTGCGAGTTCATGATATCCTTGAAACTAAAGATGCGTTACTAATAGTGCAAGCAACAAGTGGAGATAAAATTGGCTAATTATTTTGGTACAGATGGCATTCGAGGCGAAGTAGGTGTTGAGCCCATTACTGCAGATTTTTTCTTAAAACTAGGTTGGGCAGTTGGCTCAGTTTTGTCAGAGCAAGGTAAGGCTAGTGTTGTGATTGGTAAAGATACTCGCGTATCAGGCTATTTATTTGAATCAGCATTAGAAGCAGGATTTTTATCTGCGGGCGTTAATGTGGGTTTATTGGGTCCAATGCCTACACCGGCCATCGCCTATTTGACACAAACTTATAATGCCAGTGCTGGTGTTGTGGTTAGTGCTTCGCATAATCAATTCCAAGACAATGGTGTTAAGTTTTTCTCTGCCAAGGGTCTTAAGTTAAGCGATACAGACCAAGCAAAAATTGAACAGAAATTATCTGAACCAATGGTTAGCGTCAGTTCTGAAAAAATTGGTAAAGCCTATCGACATGAACAGCCACTTGGACGATATATTGAATTTTGTAAATCTACTTTTGATCGTTCGGTCAATTTAAACAATCTTAATTTGGTGATCGATTGCGCTAATGGCGCCACTTATCATATTGCTGAAAATGTTTTTTCTGAGCTGGGTGCCAACGTTAATATTATCAACAACACACCTGATGGCTTTAATATTAATAAAAATTGCGGTGCTACTGATACCAAGCATTTACAACAGGTTGTACTTGAAACTGGTGCTGATTTAGGTATTGCTTTTGATGGTGATGGTGATCGCTTGATGATGGTTGATCACATGGGTAATATGATCGATGGAGATCAGCTGGTGTTTATTGTTGCTAAAGCTTGGAAGTCTCAGAATCGATTGACCAATAATAGTGTTGTTGGCACCAAAATGACTAACCTAGGCATGCGCCATGCATTACGAGATTTAGACATTCAATTTATTGAAGCAGATGTTGGCGATCGTTACGTTATGGAAGAGATGAAACGCCATGGTGCTGTTTTGGGCGGTGAAGGTTCAGGCCATATGATCTGTTTAGATAAGACCACCTCAGGTGATGGCATTGTGGCAGCATTACAAGTTCTAGAGGTGCTTGTAAAGAGTCAAGTTAAGCTTGCAGAATTAGCAAATGACATGGTGAAATATCCACAAGTATTAATCAATGTTAAAACCAAAGACAAAGTTAATCTTGATAATCATCAGGCATTAATAGCAGCAACTAAAGAGGTTGAAGCGGTATTGGGCGATGAAGGACGCGTGTTGATTCGAGCTTCTGGCACCGAGCCGCTGATTCGAGTTATGGTAGAAGCTAAAAATGCTAGTACCACTCAACAATGCGCTGAAAAGTTAGCTGACATACTGCGCTAATGAGTTTTGACACTACTAGCCTAGTGCTGGTTGGGTTGATTTTCTTATGGGCAGGCTTTGTTCGTACTGGCCTTGGTTTTGGCGGTGCAGCATTAGGCTTGCCATTAATGTTGTTAATAGGTGGTAGTCCGGTTTACTGGTTGCCTATTATCGGCATACACCTGCTTTTTTTCTCGTCGCTAACGCTATTTAAATCAATAAAAAAAGTTGATTGGCAATATTTAAAGCATTCATTGTTATGGATTATTCCCCCAACACTCATTGGTGTTGCTGGCTTATTAAGCTTGCCAGATTTTGTTGTTATTGTCTTTATTTATTCAATTACCATTTTTTATGCAATCATTTGGATTTTTGAGAAAAAAATTACATCGCATAAGCCTTGGGTGGATAAATTATTATTGATTTTAGGTGGCTATGTTGCAGGCACTTCTTTAACAGGCGCACCACTTATTGTGGCAGTATATATGCGCCATGTCACTAAAGAGTATTTGCGTAACACCTTGTTTGTGCTTTGGTTTATTTTGGTCAGCATTAAAATGGCTGCTTTTGTGACTATGAATGTGGCTATTGATTGGCGGTTTTCGCTTGCATTAATTCCTGTTGCCGCCATCGGGCATGTTATTGGCATTAGGGCGCATCAAAAAATTATTGAAAATGATCAGCTATTTAAAAAATGGGTGGGGAGTGCCTTATTGTTAATTAGCTCATTCGGGTTATTGAAAGTAGTTTTGAGTTAAAATCAGTGCTATGAATGAATATGTCTTAATTTTAGTGAGTACGATTTTGGTTAACAATTTCGTCTTGGTGAAGTTTCTAGGATTGTGCCCTTTTATGGGGGTTTCAAAAAAGGTAGAAACCGCAATTGGCATGGGCTTTGCAACGACTTTCGTACTTACTTTGGCAAGTGTTTCGAGTTATCTAATCAATACTTATATTTTGATTCCATTTGATATGGAGTATTTAAGGACCATCGCTTTTATTGTGACTATCGCCGGCGTGGTTGGTTTTACTGAATTAGTAGTTAATAAAACCTCCCCAGTTTTACATCAGTCTTTAGGTGTATTCTTGCCATTAATTACCACTAACTGTGCCGTACTAGGTGTGGCGTTATTAAACGTTAACCAAGATAATGGGTTTTTAGCATCGGCTGTGTATGGATTTGGTGCAGCTATCGGCTTTTCATTTGTTTTAGTGTTATTTTCAGCGATTCGTGAGCGCATCGATACGGCAGATGTTCCTGCTGCATTTAAAGGTGCACCCATTGCGCTCATTACTGCTGGACTAATGTCAATGGCCTTTATGGGATTTATTGGATTAGCTTAGAGATGGAATCGATCATTATTTTATCCATTCTCACATTGACCCTAGGTTTAATTTTGGGCTATGCTGCTATTCGATTTAGAGTCAAGGGTAATCCTTTGGTGGATCAAATTGATGCCATCTTGCCGCAGACACAATGTGGTCAATGTGATTTTCCGGGTTGTCGTCCATATGCTGAAGCGTTAGCCAAGGGCGAAGCCCAAATTAACCAATGTCCGCCTGGCGGCCAAGAGGGTGTAGATGCGTTGGCAGAGCTGCTGAATGTTGAAACTTTATCTTTGGATGCCGAGCACGGAGAAACTAAACCTGATCATGTTGTTTATATAGATGAAGAGCTTTGTATTGGCTGTACATTATGCATTCAAGCTTGTCCTGTTGATGCAATTGTAGGTGCTTCAAAGGTAATGACAACAGTGATCGCTGAAGAATGCACAGGTTGTGACTTGTGCATCCCTGTTTGCCCAGTTGATTGTATTTATGTTAGAGAGACTGAGCCAACACTATTGACATTTGTGCCAAAACTTCCAGTTGGTGCACATGCTTAGTAAAGGTTTTTCTGGTGGCGTGATCATTGACAATCCATATCCAGTTGACCAGGTTGATATTATTCAGGCACCATTGCCTAGTAGGGTGGTATTGCCACTTCAGCAGCGTATTGGTGAAGAGGCAAAGCCCTGTGTTGAGATTGGAGATAAGGTGTTAACCGGGCAAATTATTGCCCAGACAGAGGATGTTTTTTGTGTGCCAATTCATGCATCTATTTCTGGCACAGTTGTATCTATTGATCAACAGTTAATTCCGCATAAATCAGGCTTAAAATCGAATTGCATTACCATTGAGTCTGATGGTCAAGATGAGTGGATTGAGACG
This sequence comes from Candidatus Thioglobus sp., assembly GCA_012964205.1. Lineage (GTDB taxonomy): Bacteria > Pseudomonadota > Gammaproteobacteria > PS1 > Pseudothioglobaceae > Thioglobus_A. The sequence continues at coordinate 11,407 of DTUI01000010.1, read as the reverse complement.
CAAGGTTGTGGCTCAGACTTCTTGCATTGTGACCGTCAAACCATGATTGACTATATTCAACAGTCAGGCATTGTCGGTCTTGGTGGTGCGGGCTTTCCTTCGCATACTAAATTACATAAAGCGCTTGATTGCCACACTTTAATTATTAATGGCACTGAATGTGAGCCGGGCGTGATGTGCGATGATGCATTGATGCAACATTACCCAAGAGAAGTAATTCGTGGCGTAGAAATCCTTTTACATATTACCGGCGCACAAAAGGCTATCATTGCCATTGAGGATGATAAACAAGAAGCTTATCAATCCTTGTTAATGTTTAATCATAATAGTAGAATTGAACTTGTTCAGATTCCAACAAAATACACTTCTGGCGCTGAAAAGCTTTTAATTAAAGCATTGCTAGATATAGAAATTTCATCAGGTGGATTTGCGGCGGACAAAGGAGTTGTTTGTCAAAATGTTTCTAGCACTAAGGCCATTTATGATGCTGTTATTGAGAAACGACCTTTGGTTTCTCGTATTGTGACAGTAAGTGGAAATGCATTAGTGCCAATTAATGTTGAGGTTAGATTGGGCGCCTCTTTTGATCATATTATTAGTCTTGCTAAGGTAAACAATAAAGAGCATGATTATCGTATGGGCGGCATGATGATGGGTGTTGATATTGAATCAACTAGCCTGCCTATTTGTAAAATAACTAACTGTATTTTTGTTAATAATAAGACAACTAAACCGCAACCAAAAGAGTGTATTCGTTGTGGTAATTGTAATATTGCTTGTCCAGTTGGGCTTTTACCTCAGCAATTATATTGGCACGCTAAAAGTGAAAATATTGATAAATGTATGAATTACAATCTAATGGATTGTATTGAGTGTGCTTGTTGTAATTATGTGTGTCCAAGTGATATTGATTTGGTGAATTATTTTTCATTTGCCAAAGCATTGCACAAAAAACAAACACTAGATCAGCACAGAATTGACATTGCCAGAGAGCGTTTTGAATTTAGAGAGCATCGACTTGAGCGTAATAAGAGAGAGCGTAGCGAGATGATGGCTACTAAGAAAAAAGCACTCAAAGAAAAAATGGCCAAAGACAAAGGTAATACGCAAAAGGATAAAATTGCTCAAGCAATGGCGCGGATTAAAAAAACAAAGGAAGATAATGCATAGCACAGGCTTAAATACCAATCAAATCATGAGGCAGGTGATTTACGCGTTAATTTTAGGTGTGAGTGCATCCTATGTATTTTTTGGCTGGGGCGTGGTTATTCAAATATTACTTGGCGTGATTTCGGCATTGGTTGTTGAGTCGGCTTTTGTTACACTGCGTGGACGTAAGGTAATAGAGTCTATTAGTGATGGCTCCGCCGTATTGACGGGTATTTTATTGGCTATTTCTATTCCGGCCATTGCGCCGTGGTGGGTGGTAGTTGTGGGTGTGGCATTTGCTATTATTTTTGGCAAACAATTGTACGGTGGTCTGGGCAATAATCCATTTAACCCTGCTATGCTAGGATATGCTTTTTTGTTAATTTCATACCCTTTACAAATGACCACCTGGCCAGCAGATTTTTTAAGTTTTAATCAAGCTATCGAGGTGATATTCCAATTGCTGTATTTTGATGGCTTGAGTGGTGCAACACGATTAGATGATATTAAAACCAGTCTTTCTTTAGGGCGTGAGCTATCAACATTACAAATACATTCTAGCGCGCAAGCGTGGATTAACGCAGGTTTTTTGATAGGCGGTGTGTATTTGCTAGCACGTAAAATTATTTCTTGGCATATTCCAATGGCATTCCTGTCAGGCATTTTAATTATGGCAGTATTAATTTCAATGTTTGATTCTCAGCAGCATTTGCCTATACAAAATCATTTAATGCTAGGTGGTACAATGTTGGGTGCATTCTTTATTGCAACTGATCCAATTTCTGCCAGTACCACGCCAAAAGGGCGCTTAATCTATGGATTTTTAATTGGCGTCATGATTGTTATTATTCGCACTTTTGGCGGCTATCCTGAAGGTATTGCTTTTGCGGTTTTACTGATTAACATGATGGTGCCTTTGATTGACTATTACACTCAGCCCAAAGTATTTGGACGGTCATGATTAAAGCAATTTTAAAATCAGGAACTTTGCTATTTGTCTTTACTATGGTTAGCCTAATCTTTGTAAATTGGACGCAAAATAGCACGTACGATAAAATTCAATACAATGAAGAGCAGTTATTAATTTTGCGTTTAGGTGAGTTGGTTTCAGGCTATGACAATGATATTTTGCAAGATAAGTACAGTAAAGAAATAACCCTTCATGGCGTTAAGCAAAAAATCAATATATACCCTGCAAAGCGCAATAAAACAATCTTTGCTTATTTGGTTGAGCATACTTATCCAAATGGATATAGCGGAAATATTCGCTTATTAACAGGCGTTACTATTGAAAAAAAGCTGCTTGGTGTACGTGTTATTGCACATAAAGAAACCCCAGGCTTGGGCGATAAAATTGAAACTAAAAAATCCAATTGGATTGAGCAATTCAGTGGATTGTCTTTGTCTAATCCACATAAATACCAATGGAAAGTAACACGTGATGGTGGCATCTTTGATAGTTTTACGGGCGCTACAATCACCCCTAGAGCAATTGTTACTGCTAGCTATCAAGTGCTAGAATTATTCACCCAGAAATTACATCTCGTTAAAGAAAAGTAAATCATGTTATTAAGCGAATTTGATTTTGATTTACCGAAGCGACTTATTGCTCAGAATCCGCCTGAAAGAAGAACAGACTCGCGACTACTCGTTGCTGATGAAACAATTGTTGATGCTAATTTTCATCAAATATTTAACTTTCTTAAGTCGGGTGATTTATTGGTGATGAATAATACGCGTGTTATTCCAGCGCGTTTATTTGGCCATAAAGAATCAGGCGGAAAAGTAGAGATTATGATCGAGCGCCTACTTAATGACAAGCAAGTTTTGGCAATGATTAAGGCTAGTCGAGCACCAAAAATTGATAGTTTTATTACTCTTGAGAATGGCGATAAGGCGCAGATACTTAGTAAGGAAAGTGGCTTTTATACGCTCGACTTTGTGACTGATTCATTGCTTGAATTACTAGATAAAGTGGGCCACATACCTTTGCCACCCTATATTGAGCGTGATGATGAGAAAGATGATTTAGAGCGCTATCAAACAGTATTTGCCCATAAAGAAGGTGCTGTTGCAGCGCCAACAGCAGGATTGCATTTTGATGATGATTTAATTGATCAATTGGCGCAACAAGGCGTTGATCATGCATTTGTTACCTTACATGTGGGCGCTGGTACTTTTCAGCCAGTTAAGGCTGACAAAATTACTGACCATAAAATGCACAGCGAATATTTTGAAATTGATCAGTCTACAGTAGATAAAATTAATCAAACAAAGGCTAATGGTGGGCGCATTATTGCAGTAGGTACAACAGCGGTAAGATCTATAGAATCAGCAGCTAAGAGTGGCCAATTAAAATCAACAAAGGGAGAGACAGATATCTTCATTTATCCGGGCTATAAGTTTAAGGTGGTTGATATGCTGATTACTAATTTTCACTTGCCAAAGTCTTCACTGCTAATGTTAGTGAGTGCGTTTATCGGTCGAGATAGAATGTTTGAAATATACAGGCATGCCATTGAAAATGATTATCGGTTTTTTTCTTATGGGGATGCTATGTTATTGAAGAATAAATCATGATCTATGAAAATGAACTAGTCACACTGGAAATTGAAATCAGTGAAATCCCCTGGGTAAAAGTATTCACTAAGCGAAAAATTAAAGAATTTAGTGAGTGTACGGTAGAAGAAAAATTAGAAATTTTTCGAATTATTGATATAACTGAAAAACTCATGTTGAGTTATTTCAAGGCAGATAAGATTAACATTGCTTCATTTGGAAATATGTTGCCGCATGTTCATTGGCATATTATGGCTCGCTTTAAAGCTGACAGTTATTTTCCTGAGCCAATGTGGGGATCTAAGCAACGAGAATCAGTGTTAAGCCTGCCTGACTTTGAGATATTCTTTACAAAACTAAGGGAAATTTTATGAATCAATTAGAAGATCAAGCGCAATTAGATGTAATAAAACAGGATAAAGATGCATTGTTAATTCTATTTGGCGGTGCACATTGTGGTGTTTGCCAAACCATTAAGCCGCAAATTTACGATAAATTTTCTACTAAATTTCCAGATTTGGAAATGGTGTATATCGATTGTGAACAACTACAAGAGACATGCGCACAACACGGTGTGTTTTCTTTGCCTGTGGTTCAAGTGTTCTTTATGGGTCAAAAGTTTATTGAAAAAGTTCGTGGATTCTCATTGCTAGAATTAGAGCAAGAAATCAACAAAACCTACGAAAAAATGAACAGCTAAATGCTGGCCTTAATCTTTTCTAATGTTGGCACCTGAAGGTTAAATTCGTTTGCTAATGTTAACGCCCTATTAAGCCTTGCTGGCGCAGATCTACCCATGCAGCCATGAGATAAATCTCCCTCAAAAGCTTTAATCATGCCTTGCTCTAGTTGACTCTCACTAAAATATTTTCCGGTCAATTGAGATTGCAAGGTGATTACATCTTTCGATACATCACGCATCAGTGTTAAGTGTTGATTGCGTAAGTCGTCCACACTAGTGCCAGGCTCAATTGCCAGGCCTGAAATATTAGTGGTTAAGATGTATAGATTTTTTAATACCAATTCGAACAGTAGTGCGTTGTCATCTGCCACTACATGGGCGGGAATATCGATCAAAGCCAAAGAGTCAACTAATATTTGAGCTTTTTCGCCATAAGCAGGTGAGGATATTAATACTTTAGAGTCCATACCTTTTTTCTTTTCAAACCATACTGAAATAACCGTAGGATTTGTAAAGTCATGCGCCGCCCAATCTCTTGGTAGAAGCTCATTTTGCATCATTGCCACACGATCTTTCCATTGTGTTGGAATGGTTTGTAGGGCTGTTTGTAAATCAGCTTCACCAGTGCATACTAAGATTAATTCTGGATCAATGGTGTTTGCTAATTCATCAATGTCAGTCTCTCGAGTTATTGGATAGACTGGGTAGTTATTCTTTAAAAAGCTGCGTGCAAAAACACTACCCAATTCTCCAATACCTAGAACAACAATCGGTTTTTTCATTTTAGTAATTCCACTAAAGTTGAGCCCATAGTTGCTGGTGTTGGTGATATTGCCACGCCAGCTGCTTCAAGTGCTTTTATTTTATCTTCTGCCTTGCCAGTGCCGCCACTAATAACAGCGCCTGCATGCCCCATGCGCTTGCCTTTAGGTGCGCTAAGACCAGCAATGTAGGATACGACTGGCTTGGAAATATTTGATTGAATGAATTCAGCCGCCTCTTCTTCAGCAGATCCGCCAATTTCACCCACCATAATAATGGATTGGGTTTGTTCGTCAGCTTCGAACAAGGTCAAGCAATCAATAAAATTCATACCCTGAATTGGATCGCCACCAATACCAATACAGGTGCTTTGACCTAGACCGGCAAGTGTAGTTTGGTGAACTGCTTCATAGGTTAAAGTGCCTGAACGTGACACCACACCAACACTACCTGCTTGATGAATATTGCCAGGCATAATGCCTAATTTACACTCATCAGGTGTAATCACACCAGGACAATTTGGACCGATTAAAGTAGAGTTTGATCCTTGTAAGATTGCTTTAATCTTAAGCATATCCTGAACAGGAATGCCTTCTGTAATACAAGCGATAACCGGCATTTCAGCTTCAATTGCTTCAATAATTGAAGCATAAGCGAAACGTGGCGGTACGTAGATCATAGTGGCATTTGCACCTGTTTCAGCCATAGATTCTTTGACTGAGTTAAATACAGGCAAGTCTAAATGCGTTTGGCCACCTTTCCCAGGAGTAACACCACCAACAAATTGAGTGCCATAGGCAATCGATTGTTCAGAGTGAAATGTACCTTGTTTTCCGGTAAAGCCTTGGGTGATAACCTTGGTATTTTTATTGATTAATACACTCATGCTGAAGCCTCCTTTGACAATGCTACAATTTTGATCGCCGCCTGAGTTAAATCAGCCTCAGTGTGTATGTCTGCATTTGAATCATCTAAAAGTTTTAGTCCAGCTGCAGCATTAGTGCCTTCTAGGCGAATCACAATTGGCAGGTTAAGGCCAACGTTTTCAATGGCTTGTAATATGCCTTGTGCAATTAAATCACAACGCACAATACCACCAAAGATATTCACTAAAATGCCGGCTACATTTTTTTCTGTTTGAATTAATTCAAAAGCCTTTGCAACGCGTTCAGCCGTTGTGCCACCACCCACGTCTAAGAAATTTGCAGGCGAGCCACCATGATGTTCAATTAAGTCCATAGTGGCCATTGCCAATCCTGCACCATTCACCATACAGCCAATCGTACCGTCGAGTGAGATATAGTTAAGTTGATGCTCGCTGGCTTCGTTTTCTTTTTGATCTTCTTGTGAGGTATCTCGAAGCGCTAGAATATCTTCATGGCGATATAAGGCGTTATCATCAAAGTCAATTTTTCCGTCAAGAGCAATTAAGTTGTTGTCAGTGGTGGTAATTAGCGGATTAATTTCAATTAAGCTAACATCTTTACTGATGAAAATGTCATACAAGCCCATAAGAGTTGTGACAAATTGATCTGCTAAAGATGCTTTAAGGTCGAGTTGGTGGGCGATTAAAGCGCAATCATCTGACTTTAATGTGCCTAATGGATCAACGCCAAATTTAATGATCTTATCAGGCGTTTCACTGGCAACCTTTTCAATATCCATGCCGCCTTCAGTTGAGGCTAGGATAGTAATTTTTTGAGTTTGACGATCGACCAACAAGCCTAAATATAATTCACGCTCAATATTCTGTCCGCCTTCAATAAGTAGTTGACTAATAGGAAGGCCTTTATTATCAGTTTGTGGCGTAATTAAACGAGTACCGAATAATTGATTGCACGCAGTTTCAACTTCTTCAATTGAGCGACACAAAATAACACCACCACCCTTACCTCGTCCGCCAGCATGGACTTGTGCTTTCACTACCCATATGTCGCCGCCCAAATCAGCACAAGCTTTGCTTGCTTCTGCCATAGTGCTAATAAGTATGGCTTCCGGGGTTTTGATGTTAGATTGTCTAAATAAGCCTTTGGCTTGGTATTCGTGTATGTGCATGAAAAAGTGCGTAAAATAAGATGCTTAAATTTTACACTTAATAGGTTAAAAGATGGCATATTACTCTACCAGTCAATTCAAGAATGGCTTAAAACTAATATTAGACGGCAATCCTTGTTCAATTATTAATAATGAGATTCGCAAACCTGGCAAAGGCCAAGCCTCTAACCGCGTGAAATTAAAAGATTTAATTACTGGAAAGACCTTGGAAAAAACCTTCAAATCTGGAGAGTCTGTTGAGGGTGCAGATGTGATGGAGCTAGATATGCAGTATTTGTATAATGATGGCAATGAGTGGAATTTCATGGATCCAAATAACTTCGACCAATTTGTGATTAACGATAGCAACATGGATGATGTCAGAGGGTATTTGGTTGAGCAAGATATGTGCGTTGTTACGCTTTGGAATGACAATCCAATTTCAGTCACACCACCAAATCATGTCACCTTGGAAGTGGTCGATACAGATCCAGGGCTTAAGGGTGATTCTGCAGGTACAGGTGGAAAGCCGGCAACTATGAATACTGGCGTAGTTGTGCAAGTGCCATTATTTATCGGTATTGGTGAGAAAGTGAAAGTTGATACTCGTACCAATGAGTACGCAGGTCGTTCTTAATTGCATCACAAAACCCTCATTATTTTTGTTAGATAACACTCGCATAGTCTTACTATGCTTCTCGTGATCTTTCTCAATAATAAAGCCTATTGCTTGGCAATTAGTTTATGACACCACTCTCCAATTTTTTGCTGAAACAAAAAGCAGGTGTTTTACAAAAAATACGTCAATTTTTTGATGATCAAGCAGTGCTTGAAGTGCAAACACCATCCCTACTTGATGTACCTGTTACTGATGTTTATATTGATAGTATTAGCATGCAAGTCAATGAAGCTATTGAGGCAAAAACCCAATATTTGCACACCTCACCAGAGTTGGAAATGAAGAAGCTCTTGTCACAAGGTAGTGGAGATATTTATCAGATTTGCCAGGTGTATCGAGACAATGAGCAAGGTTCTCAAAATTTTAATGAATTCACCATGTTGGAATATTATCGCCTAGATTTCGATAGCCATCAGTTGATGGACGAAGTGGCCGCCCTAATTAAAACATTAGGTGTTAAGGGTGAAACACATAAGCTTTCTTATGCGCAGGCTTTTGAGCAGTTTGCACATATTGATATTCTGAATACCAACTTTGATGCGTTAAAGGTTATCGCCAAATCTCATCAACTGAGTGATGATTTTGACTGGATTGAAGATTTACAGATTTTTTTGTTTACCGCACTGTGCGAGCCAAAATTAGAGCAATTTCCTATTTGCTTTATTTATGACTATCCAGCAGAGCAAAGCGCATTAGCCAAGGTGGAAAAGGGTGTTTCTCGTCGTTTTGAATTGTATTTATCAGGCGTGGAAGTGGCGAATGGTTATGATGAGTTGCAAGATGCACCTGCATACGAGAAAATCTTTAATCGTGAAAACGATAAACGCAGGTGTTTGAATAAGTCTTTTCTAACGGCCGACACAAGCTTCTTGCAGCAATTAAAAAGACCCTTGCCCCAATGTTCTGGGGTTGCTATTGGCATTGATCGATTGATCTCTCAAATTGCATAAATCCGATTAAAATAGGGGTTGTTTTTTATTTTGAAATTTTTGCATAATAATGATTAAGTTTACCTTTCTAATTCTCCTTGCTTGTATGCCTGTTCAGGCATTGCAAATATTGCAATCTGAAGGTGACAATAAAATTATTAAGCATCAGTCAAAAATAGTTGAAGAGTCTAGCGAATTATCAAGTGATTTGCTGTTTACCAAGCTTGAAAAATCAGCCAAAAGTGGCGACGCCAGATCTCAATTTAGTTTGGCCAATATGTACCATAACGGTATTGGTGTTAAAACCAATGAAAAGCTTGCATTCTATTGGTATACGCGTGTGGCTGACCAAGGGTTTGCTAGTGCGCAATATAACATTGCCAGTGGTTATTATCATGGCATTGGCACCACTACCAATTTAAACAAAGCTTTTCATTGGTATGAAAAAGCTGCTGAACAAGATTTTGTCTTAGCGCAATACAATTTAGCGGTGATGTATCGTAAAGGTGAGGGTACTGAAGTTGATAACAAAGAGGCCTTTCGTTGGTATGAAAAGGCTGCTCAATCAGGCCTTAGCATTGCGGAGGTGACATTGGGCACATTGTATCAGCATGGTATTGGTGTTGATCAAAGTGATGCATTGGCGCAAATTTGGTTTCTTCGTGCCGCCACCCCCTCTAACCCCGAAGCACAGTTTCGTTTAGCTGAGTTCTATCAACAGAATGGCAATTATTCACAGGCAGTTTTTTACTATCGAAAAGCAGCTGATCAAGGCTATGTTAGCGCTCAATTTGCTTTAGCGACCAGCTTACTTGAGGGGCTTGGCGTTATTAAGGATGAGACTAAGGCTCAGAGATTATTCTTAAATGCAGCAGAGGCAGGGCACGCTCAATCTCAATTCCAACTTGGAAAATTATTCTTAAAACAAGATAGAGTGTTAGCAGCGCGCATGTGGCTAGGTAAAGCTAGCAGTCAATCATTTGATTTGGCAACGGTATTGTTGTCAGATTTAGACATCATTGAGCAATCAAATAAAGAAGCACTAGAATTAGAACTGGTTGAATTTTCTCAGCCAAGTGTTAAGTCAGATAATAAAAAAATAGAAATTATTACCCCTATCATTAATTTAACAGATGAAATTTTAAGCGGTTTGAAAACACAATTCATTCAAAAACCAATAACGATTCCAGACCAGCAGCAAATTCTAGATTCGTTAAACAGTAATATTGGAATGATGAATAATGTTGAAAAACTGGCTGTTAGCGCCCAACAAGGTAATCCAATTGCACAGCATAATTTAAGCACTTTATATAGCGTTGGGGAATTGGTAGCCAAAAATGATCGCAAGGCGTTTTTATTAATGCAACAATCGGCCAATCAAGATATGGCAAGCTCTCAGGCTGCTTTAGCTATGATGTATGCTAATGGCATGGGTGTTGAGTCTAATTATAAAAAAGCTTACTATTGGGCGAGTATTTCAGCACGCAATGGTAGCGCCGAAGGTCAGAAATTTTTATTATATTTAGTGAGTGGTACTCTTTAGCTATGGCTGCTAAAACTAAAAATTTTTGGGAAAGACTCAGCTTAGAAGAGATGAGTCGAGCACAGTGGGAATCTTTATGTGATAGCTGTGGCCGATGTTGCTTACACAAGTTAGAAGATGAAGATACGGGTGATATTCATTTTACTGATGTAGTTTGTCACTATATGGATGAAAAAACTTGCCAATGTCCGCATTACGAAACTCGCCAAGAATATGTCCCTAGCTGTTTAACCATTTATCCAGATTGGGGAGAAAAGTTCAACTGGCTACCAAATACTTGTGCCTATCGATTATTACATGAAGGTAAGCCTTTGTTTGATTGGCATCCATTGATTAGTAAAGATCCTGAATCTGTGCATGCTGCTGGAATTTCAGTGCGGGGTAAAACATTTTCTGATGATCAGGTTGATGACGATGACCTTCAGATGTACATTGTTGATTGGGTGAAATAATGATAAGAGTATTTTTTTTATTTATCGCACTAACTAGCACTTCGTGGGCAGATTGGCCACATGAGAATATCTCTCAAGCAGTTTTTGCACAGTCGGTGGTTGATAGACAGCCTGTGGAGATAATGACTGAAGCAGATGATTCTTTAGGTAAAATCTACTTCTATACTAATATACGTAATTTAACCGGTGATCGTATTACTCATCGCTGGACTTATAAAGACAAAGTAAAGGCAACGATTAGCTTTAAAATCAAAGGTGATCGTTGGCGCGTATGGTCAAGTAAGAATATTTGGCATACTTGGACAGGTCTGTGGACGGTTGAAGTTGTCGACCAAAATGACAAAGTCTTATTAGTAAAAACAATTAATGTTGAAAAAAACGCATTATAAATAGTGCAAAAGGAAGAAAAATGGATAAAGTAGTATTAGCCTATTCAGGCGGATTAGACACAAGTATTATTGTTAAATGGTTGCAAGATACCTATCAGTGTGAAGTAATCACTTTTACCGCTGATATTGGCCAAGGCGAAGAGGTTGAGCCTGCACGTGCCAAAGCCAAAGCAGCTGGTGTTAAGCAAATTTTTATTGAAGATTTACGTGAAGAATTTGCACGTGATTT
>DTUI01000009.1 GCA_012964205.1 Candidatus Thioglobus sp. | reverse complement strand
TTTCAAACTAACTCTCTTGCATACGGAGAGAACCAGCGTAATGCTGAGCAGATTTATAAAGAGTGCGGCATTGGCGGAGTTTTACTAGGCAATGTCAGCCCTATAGGTGCTGTGATTAGTAATGTGACCTGGGATTTAGGGACTACAGCGCTTAGCTCAAATGTCTCATCAGCAGATACGTGTATTCAAAGCGAAGTCAAAACGGCTGCTTTTATACATAATTCCTATGACTCTATAATCATAGACATCGCTAAAGGTAGTGGCAGATATTTGGAAACACTAGCAAATATAAGTGGTAAGAGTGCTGCCAATATTAGAATAACAGTTAATGAATTGATCAGCGCAGGCGACTACTCATTACAAACACAAACACAAAGGTCTGTTAATTTATATAATTCCATTATCTAAATATTGGGTTTGATAAAGAAGGCGCAATATGCGTCTTTTTTATGAATAAATGAAGTATCTACAACTCTCTATATTATTTTTCTCATTATCTGTATACGCTCAACAATGGGACAGTGTTGAGAATTTTTCTAGACTCTTGCATTATCAGAATAATAATAGCCTGGTAAAAGACAATAATTTTTTTCTGCATGAAGATGGTAAAAACAACATAGCTCTAGAGTTAGAGGCATTAATAGAGTCGTATAATAGCCCAATATTACTTGGCGAGAAACATCCTAGATGTATATTTCCTGACCGATATTTTTGGCTAAGCAAACAGATTTATTTGGATAAATATGAAGTTTATCCGACATTTTGTAACAAATTAAAAAAATGGCATGATGACAATCCGGTTAAGTCTGTCAGCGCCCTGTTTGTAGGTGGTTATTTTTCAAACCCGGCGTCTTTCTTTGGCCATAACTTGTTAAGATTTAATGGCGGCGATAATGAGTTATTTGATCTTACTTTAAATTTTGGGGCAAAAGTTCCAGAAGATGAGACGGCGCTTTCATATATTGGAAAAGGGCTATTTGGTGGGTATGATGCGAGATTTAGTAACCAAGAATTCTATAAGCGTGATTTGGTTTATTCAAAGAGTGAATTAAGAGATATTTGGGATTATGAGTTAAAGCTGTCGGAAGAGGAGTTGACACTTTTGAAACTTCATATTTGGACAATTAGAAATAGACTGTTTGACTATTATTTCTTGAAAGAGAATTGCGCATATCAGATTGCAAGCATTCTAAATATTGTTATAGATATGGATTTACCTAAGTATAAACAATGGTATATGCCGGTTGATTTAACTAACCAGCTTAGCAAGCACTCGGATAGAGTTAAGAGTGTAACTTATCAACCATCTATCGAAAAAAAGATATTTAAACAATTTGCAAATCTAAACGAAGAAGAATTAGATTATGCAGAGCAAATAATTAAAACAAATTATATCTACGAACATCACAATAAAGAAGTTGAAATTAACGTGCTGAATACACTCCTCAGTTATTACAATACTTTGTTAATAGACAGTCATGATGAGGAAACGGCTCAGAAAAGAGACATGTTGCTTGCTCGAAGATTAGAGCTTCCGATAGGTGAAAAATCTATTACTATTAAAAATGTAGCGCCACACAACTATCCTTCCTTAAGTAAGGCGAGTTTATACTTTGATAAGAATAATATTTATAGCGAGTTTAGCATTTTTAATAATTCTTTACTAGGCGAGCATGGCTTGCAAGATGCTGAATTAATAGCGTCTAGGGTTAAGTTTGTTACTAATAAAGAAGGAAAAACTGATTTTTACGATTTAGACATTATAAAAATTATTAAATTAAATCGATCTCTAGAGAATTTTCCACAACAAAAGATTTCATGGGAGGCTCAATTGGGTGCCAAGCGTATTGATGGGCGTATTAAACCAACAGCCATAGTCGGTATTGGAAAAACAATCTTTTCCGATAAAAAAAATGTGCTGTATTCTATGGCTTCAGCTCTAGTCAATCATACGCATGAAAGTTTTTCACCGCAGGTTAAACTAAATCTCTTAAGTAAGAACTCTATAGGTAATTTTTTGATTTCTTATAAACTCGATATTAAAAATAAGAACAATTTCCTTTCATTTAATTGGAAAAGGCAGATTAATAATAGCATTAGCCTTTCCTTTGATAGAGCACAAAAAAATTCAACTTTTGGGGTGGGATTTCATTTCTAGTTAAAATTAGATGTACTATACGTGGTTGGATATTTTAAAAAGCGCTCACGCCAGCAATACCTTGGGCGCCAAGTTTGGTGGTCTTGTCTAAATCTCCAGGCCCCATACCGCCTAAAAAATACACTGGAATATTGAGATGTTCCACTACCTCAGCCGCCGCATCCCAGCCGATTGGGATGGTGTCTGGGTGAGTTTGCGTGGCTTGCACTGGTGAGATGACGACAAAGTCAGCACCGATTGCTTGCGCTTTGAGCGCCTCATTTAGATTGTGAGTTGACGCGCCTAAAATTTTGTCATCGGCGCAGGGTCTTGATTTTAGATTAAGCATCTCGTTGGTGGTGAGATGCCAGCCATCACAATAAGTCTCGTTAAAGCTTTTATCGATGGTATTAATCAATAACTTGGTGTTATGTTGCCGACATTTGTTGTGAAGTTCTGCAATAAAGTGATTATCTAGCGTAGTTTTACTTCGAAGCTGGATTAGGCTGATACCCTGTGTTATTTTTTCGTCAAATTTTTTCATCCACGCCTCGCCTTGATGATTACTTGACGTGGTGATCCAATATTTATTTGGCAAAGTGATTGAATCAATAAAGGCTTTCATGGTTGGCAGTAGTTGGTAGTTGTGCAATTCTTGTACGGATACCCAGGCGATTTGTTGCCCTTCTATGCCTAACGGTGTGTTTTGGTATTGATCGACATTGTAAATGCATAACTCAACCAATCTGTCGGTATAGGTGTGCTGCATTGTTTGGTGCAGACTTAAAGCATTAACCTTAATGCCAAGCTCTTCATTAAGCTCCCTAATGATGGTTTCTTCAGTGGTTTCACCACCCTCTATCTTGCCACCAGGCAGCTCCCAAAACCCAGCCATGAACTGGTGATCTTGTCGTTTAGCAATCAGCAATTTCCCAGATTCATTGCGTAAAACACCAACAACTGCCTTGATTATTTTCATTCTAACGACCTAATGGTAAAATACCAATATTTTAGCATTGAGCAAGCATTTGAACTTAACGGATAAAATTCAAATATTAAAGCCACACACTGCCTTACTCAAAGGTAATTTGATGGGCATTGAGAAAGAAGGTTTAAGGGTTTCAAGGAAAGGCGGTATTTCCCAAGCACCTCATCCAAAAGCATTTGGTTGTGCGCTGACGCATCCAAACATTACCACCGATTTTTCTGAGTCACTGATTGAGTTAGTCACACCACCACTACATAGCGCCGAAGCAGTGTTGTCATTTTTATCAAAAACTCAGCAATACTTGTATCACCACCTACCCAAAGATCAAAGTTTTTGGCCGGCTTCTATGCCCTGTGTGATTCGTGGTGAAACTTATATTCCCATTGCCCAGTATGGCTCATCTAACCGCGGCATGATGAAAACAATCTATAGAAAGGGCTTGGCTAATCGTTATGGCAGTGTGATGCAAACCATTGCCGGTATTCATTTTAATTATTCATTTTCAACTGATTTTTTTGAAGCCTATCGAGCCAAAAAAGCACCCAAAGCAACGCTGAGAGATTTTACCGATCAGAGTTATATGGGCCTTACTCGTAATGTAGTGCGTTATGGTTGGCTGATTCCGTATTTATTTGGTGCATCGTCTGCCGTTTGTAAATCATTTTTGAAAGGTTATCATCAGCACTCGCTGGTTGAGTTTAACGACTCTACTTTGTATGAACCGTATGCCACATCACTACGTATGGGTGATATTGGTTATCAGAATCTACGTGAAGACGAGGCGGGTGTTAAAGCTAACTACAACTCTTTGGGTCATTATATTCACAGTTTGAAAGCCGGTATGCAGACCTCATGCCGTGAGTATGAAGCCATTGGACTTAAGGAGCAAGGCGAATACCAACAGTTGAACACCAATATACTTCAAATTGAAAACGAGTATTACGCTTCGGTCCGCCCTAAACCGCTAGTATTAGGGGGTAAAAAACCACTCGATGCTTTGCAAGATCAAGGTATTGGTTATATCGAATTACGCTCACTTGATATCAATCCACTCTTACCGCTAGGTATTGATCAAACCCAAATTCATTTTTTAGAAGCTTTTATGTTGTTTTGCTTGCTAGAAACGTCCCCTGCTATTTCGAGTCGCGAACAATTTGATATTGATAATAATGACCAGTTGGTTGCGCATGAAGGCCGAAAACCCAATTTAAACTT
>DTUI01000008.1 GCA_012964205.1 Candidatus Thioglobus sp. | reverse complement strand
GGAATTTCAACCACCAGATCCACTTCACCAACAACTGACTGACACGATAAGCGTGAATCTGGGTCTAGGCCCCAGGCTTTATCAAGCATATCATCTTCTATCTCATCTGATTCAGCTATCGAGTCAAAACCTTCACGCACATAAATATGGCATGTTGTACAAGCATTAGACATTTCACATGCATGTTCGATTTCAACATCATTTGCTAGCATTGCATTACAAACTGTATCGCCTGTTTTAGCTTCAATAACAACACCCTCTGGGCATAATTCATAGTGAGGTAAGATAATGATTTGTGGCATGTTATAGTCCTGTGTTTAAAGGGTTAAAATTCATCGACGCTATGGCCTTTCATGGCTTTCATAACAGTAGCATTCATGCGCATTTCAACAAAATCTGCACATGTATTTTCAAGATTATCAATCTTATCTTTAATAACCTTCTCTTCGCTATGTTGCACAACAGCCTCAAGCTCAGATCTGGCTGCCATGATACGCTCAAGCATTTCAGCGTCAATCATGTCTTGATCTTTTTCAAGTGCTGAATCAATAGCTTCAAGCGTTCTGCTAGCATCAACTTGCATTTCATGAAGTTGTCTTGCTTTGATATCTGATTTTGCAAAAAGAATAGAATCTTTAAGCATTTTTTCCATTTGTGAGTCTGTCAAACCATATGAAGGTTTAATAACCACTTGCGCTTTAACATTCGAAGTTTGTTCTGTAGCGCTCACTGCTAAAAGCCCGTCAGCATCTACCTGAAACTCAACGCGAATGCGCGCATTACCCGCAACCATTGGCGGAATACCAGTTAAATCAAAACGGCCCAATGAGCGGCAATCTTTAACCAGTTCACGTTCACCTTGCAACACATGAATACTCATGGCAGTTTGGCCATCTTTAAAGGTAGTAAATTCTTGAGCACGGGTAATTGGAATAGTGGTATTTCTATGCACCACCTTTTCAACTAAGCCACCCATTGTTTCTAATCCTAAAGATAATGGCAAGACGTCAAGCAACAACATATCATCAGCAGTTTTATTGCCCGCTAAAATATTTGCCTGAATAGCGGCACCTTTGGCAACCACTTCATCTGGGTTGATAGAGCATAGAACCGGCTTATCAAATAAATCACTCACCATTGAGCGCACTAATGGCATACGTGTTGATCCACCAACCATAATAATGTCTTTGACTTGATCGATATCAACCTGAGCGTCACGCAAACAACGCTTTGTTAACAATAGTGTTCGTTTGATTAGCTTTTCAGATAATTCGTCAAATTTTTCACGGGTAATTTTATACGGTGTTTCAATACAATCAAATTCAGCATACTCAGCATTACTCAACGTCTCTTTGGCAATGCGTGCAAATTGTTTAATCTTTTGCATTTGAGTTGGTGTGAGCTCACTGACATTCATTTTCTCTATACAGTCGTCAATAATTAGCTGATCAAAATCATCGCCACCTAAGGTTGAGTCTCCACCAGTAGCAAGTACTTTAAACACCCCTTTTGAAAAACTCAGAATTGAGATATCAAATGTGCCGCCACCGAGATCGTAAATTGCATGAATACCTTCTTCACCCGACTCAAGGCCATAAGCTACTGCAGCGGCAGTTGGCTCGTTTAGTAGGCGTAATGTTTTAAGACCTGCTAGGGTTGCTGCATCTTTAGTAGCTTGGCGTTGTGCATCATTAAAATAAGCAGGCACTGTAATCACAGCACCAATCAAATCACCACCTAATGTTTTTTCTGCGCGCTCTTTTAATGAATTTAAGATGCTGCTAGATATCTCGACCGCAGATAAATCACCCATTTTTGTTCTAAAAAGAACATTGTTTGCATTTTCAACTAGTTGGTACGGACAGTTTTTAAATTGGCTTGTTTCTTTAAAGCTCAAACCCATATAGCGCTTAACTGAAATAATGGTGTTGGTTGGATCTGTCTTGGCATATGGACATGCATCACAGCCCACTGTTAGCTTGTTGTTGTCGCCACAATGTACAACTGATGGAAGAATTGCGTTATTATTCTCATCTTTAAGAATAACACTTTCACCACTTTTAACAGAAGCTACCAATGAGTTGGTTGTACCTAAGTCAATACCAATGGCTAATTTATGTTGATGAGGTGCGCTAGATTGACCAGGCTCAGATATTTGTAATAAAGCCATAACTTATATCAATTCGTCCATTAATTGCTTTGCGTGAAGATTGAGCTGCTCATAAAATTTTAATTCTCTTACAAGATTTTTAATTTGATCATAATCTGAATCAAAAGCAGTTGAAATTTTATTGATATTCATTCTAATTTTGCTTGTTATGTTTTCGATGAAATCGTCCAACTCTATTTCATCTTTACTTGATTCAATCGCTTCCAATGACTCTCTTAACTCTATTTGTGACATTAAAAAAGCAACATCCATTTGTGTATCTTTCTCATCAAATGCATTAATCCCTTCTAGCTCAAGCAAATAGGTGGCACGTAACAAAGGTGATTTAAGCGTGTCATAGGCCGTATTAACCAATGAGGTGTTTTGCAAAGCAAGATTTTTTTCTTTATCAGTGGCTGTGGCAAACTTATCTGGATGAAATTTTCCCACTTGGCGCTGGTACGCCAACTCTAACTTACTTAAATCAGTATTAAAATTCTTTGCCAATGAAAACAATTCGAAAAAATTTTGCATAATTTATAGCTAGGTTAAAGAGTACTTATACGGTAAACGATTCGCCACAGCCACACTCAGCCTTAGCATTTGGATTATTAAACTCAAAACCTTCGTTCAACCCTTCTTTAACGTAGTCAACTTCAGTACCATCAAGATAAATCAAGCTTTTTGCATCGATAATAACTTTAACACCATTATCGTCAAACACACTGTCATCATCATTTGCAGTGTCAACAAATTCCATATTGTATCCCAACCCCGAACAGCCGGTAGTTTGCACACTCAAACGTATGCCAATACCTGATCCTCGGTTGTCTAGAAAATCAACAACACGTTTTGCCGCGCTATCCGTTAAAGTGATGGCCATTGCTTACTTATGCTTTGTCTTTAATATCTTGAATAGCTGCTTTAATAGCATCTTCTGCTAGAACTGAACAGTGAACCTTAACTGGTGGCAATGCTAATTCTTCAGCAATGTCGGTGTTCTTAATCTGCGAAGCTTCTTCTAACGTTTTACCTTTTACCCATTCTGTTAACAATGAACTTGACGCAATTGCAGAGCCACAACCATAAGTTTTAAACTTTGCATCTTCAATAATACCATCGTCATTAACCTGAATTTGTAGACGCATTACATCGCCACAAGCCGGTGCTCCAACCATACCTGTTCCTACATTCTTTGCATCTTTATCTAAAACTCCAACGTTACGTGGATTTTCATAATGATCCATTACCTTTTCGCCGTATGCCATATTTTTCTCCTATGTGTTAAGCTTGTTATTCTAATCCTTTTAAGAATAACTAACCCTTGTATATTTTAAGTAATTTAGTGTGCTGCCCACTCAATTTTGCTGATATCAATGCCTTCTTTAAACATATCCCAAAGTGGTGATAGATCACGTAATTTTTGAACTTTTTCACGAACCAGATCAATAGCCATATCAACATCCTCTTCAGTTGTGTATCTACCAATGGTAAATCTAATTGAAGAATGCGCTAATTCATCAGTTAGACCTAGTGCACGTAAAACATATGACGGCTCTAAGCTTGATGAAGTACAGGCAGATCCTGAAGATACGGCAATTTTATTAATAGCCATCATTAATGATTCACCTTCAACGTAGTTAAAGCTAATATTAAGATTGCCAGGAATACGCGCATCCATGTCGCCATTAATAACCACTTCTTCCATGCCGTCAAAGCCTGCTAATAAGCGATCACGCAATAAGCCAATTTTGATATTCTCTTCTTTCATTTCAGCTTGAGCGATGGCAAACGCCTCACCCATACCAACGATTTGATGCGTTGCTAATGTACCTGAACGCATACCACGCTCATGACCACCACCATGCATTTGCGCTTCTAGGCGAATGCGTGGCTTGCGTTGAACGTATAGCGCACCCATACCTTTAGGGCCGTAAATTTTATGTGCTGAAAAACTCATTAAATCAACAGGTAATTCACTTAAATTAATATCTACTTTACCGGCAGATTGAGCAGCATCAACATGAAAGAATACTTTATTTTCTCTACATAAATTTCCAATGGCTGTAATATCTTGAATAACACCAATTTCGTTATTAACGTGCATGATAGAAACCAAAATAGTATCTTCACGAATGGCTGCTTTTAAGACGTTTAAATCTAATAGTCCATTGGGCATAGGGTCAAGATAATCTACCTCGTAACCTTCACGCTCTAATTGACGACAAGTATCAAGCACAGCTTTGTGCTCAGTCTTAAGGGTAATTATATGCTTGCCTTTTTTATGATAAAAATGCGCAATGCCTTTGATTGCTAAGTTGTTTGACTCAGTAGCACCTGATGTCCATACAATTTCTTTAGAATCTGCACCAATTAAATCAGCCACTTGTTGACGAGCCTTTTTAACTGCATCATCAGCTTGCCAGCCGTAGTAATGAGAATTTGAAGCTGGATTACCAAAATCACCATCCATGGTTAAGTACTTCATCATCTTTTCTGCGACACGCTTGTCTACCGGCGTTGTTGCCGAATAATCCATATAAGTTGGAGTTGACATATTTTTATAATCCTCTGTTTGAATTGTGATCATCAATGACCATTTGTAAGGTCTTGCTGTTTAAAAAAGTTCTAATTTGGTCGCTTACTTCACACCATAGTTGATGTGAAATACACTGACGGCCTTTATTACAATCCGCCATACCTTTGCAACGACGCAAATCAATATTTTCATCTACCGCTTCAATAATTTGCGTCAGATTGATGTCTTTTGCTGCTGCATCAAGTAAATATCCGCCACCTGGGCCACGGACACTTTTAACTAGCTCTGCACGACGTAACTTAGCAAACAATTGCTCTAAATAAGAAAGTGATATGTTTTGTCTTTGTGAAATGATATCTAAAGTAATCGGCTTACCTGTGTCGTTTGATGCTAAATCTAGCATTGCTGTCACAGCGTAACGACCTTTTGTGGTTAATTGCATATCAGTCCTTTATAAAATTACCAGATACTGATTATACTCTTAACCAAGTATTTTAGTCAAGTAATAATACTTTAGAATTTACTGTTATTTGCTCTCTATCTCTAAATCATTAACAGAGCTGTCTTTCTTCTCTGTTAGATTCAACTCTTTAGAAACCTTGTGCAGTTGTGAGTCCATGTCATGTAAATGCGACAATATTGAGTTAATTGCCTTAATGGTAGGATCATCTGCATCACTACTGACAGCATATGATTCAAAAGTCTCGGACTTGATATTGTTATCTTTAAGCACGCGCCCAGGTACACCAACAACAGTTTTGTCAGCTTCAATAGATTTAACCACAACAGAATTCGAACCCACTCTAACGTTGTCAGCTAAGGTAATCGGCCCTAAGATTTTTGCACCTGCACCGATAACAACATTATTACCCAGAGTTGGATGGCGCTTACCCTTTTGCCAAGTAGTTCCACCCAAGGTAACACCATGATATAAGGTTACATCATCGCCAATTTCAGCCGTTTCACCAATTACCACACCCATACCATGATCAATAAAAAAACGACGACCAATGGTAGCACCAGGATGAATTTCAATACCTGTAAACCAACGCGCCAACATGGCGATAAAGCGTGCTAACCATTTAAGTTTTAATAACCAAAGTCGGTGTGTTAATCGATAAAACAACATTGCCTGGACACCAGAATAACACGTAATAATCTCGAATGTATTTCGTGCAGCTGGGTCACGATCAAAAACGCTTTGAATGTCTTCTATAAATCTCATGGCAAAATTATATCATAAGGCGCTAATAATCAATAACTGACTTAAAGCGCTTGTAATTCCATAAATACTGCTCTGGACAAGTTTTAACCAATTCTTCAATCACTTGATTCATTAACACTACATCATCTTCAATTAATCCTGACTTCGAGGCAATATCAACAGCTTGATAATTTAGCCTATAGCCCCCTCCCTTCGGCAGTCTAACTGCCCAGGCTAACACCACATTAGCCTTATTTTTTCTCGCCAATCTAGCTAACAAAGTCATTGTACGAGCGTCAGTATTAAAAAATGGCGCGAGCACACCACCCTCTTCACCTGGATCTTGATCTGGCAAAATTCCAATTAATTGATTATTTTTAATAGCTCTTTGAATTTTAATAACACCCTTTTTATCAGCAGATGCCATGGTTAGATCGCCCTGCTCTCGACTGGCGAGTAAAATTTTATTTTGCTTTTGATTGGCTAATTTTTTATACAGAAAAACACTTGGCCTCTGTAAAGAGGACATTCTAGCCACCATCTCCCAGCAGCCAAAATGTGGTACAAGCAGTATGGTCGGATTGTCAGAATGCAGTAAATCTTCACCAGTTATATTTTTTACGTGTTTAGCATTATTTGAAAAACTTCTTAACCAAATAAATCCAACCTCACTCAAGCCCTTGCCTGTTTCGATCAGTGATTTTTTTATTAACGCTTGCTGCTCATATTCATTCAGTTCTGGAAAGCAAGTTTGAATATTTTTACTAACTACTTTTTTAGATTCACTATCAACCAGATACAAATAGCGGCCAATCATTGAACCAATAAAGTGATTAAGCCTAAGCGGCATAATGGCAAAAAAACCAAGAACAAATTTAATCATTAACTTCGTCCAACATTGGCTTCATGGCGCTAAGAAGATTTTTATATAAATTTGGATTTCGCTTTTCTTCAGTTAGTAACCACTGTTTAAAATGATCTCGCTCAGTTGGCATAGTAAAGCACGCAGGGCACGAATCTGCAATAACTGGTAATTTAGCCGTTGCCGCAAAATCAACCAGTTGACGCTCGCGCACATAGACCATTGGGCGAATGATACGTAAATCCTTAGCATCGTTAATATAATGCGCCTTCATGGTTTGAATCTTACCATTGTGGCACATAGACATCATTAAACTCTCACTCAAGTCATCCAAATGCTGACCGAGTGCTAATACATTGTAACCCTCGTTTCTAGCTACTTTGTACATCAGGCCACGCTTAATACGCGCGCAAAATGAACAATAAGAATCGCCCTTCATGCTTTCTTTGGCCTGCTCCAAAATAGGAAACTCTTCAAAAAAATATGGCGTGTCAAACTGGCTAAAAAACTCACTCAAAGCTTGTGGCTCAAACCCTTCTACTTGAGGGTCAATAGTAACAACGCCCAACTCAAAATTGATCGGCGCATGTTTTTGAAAATGCCTAAGTAAATGAAACAAGCTTAATGAGTCCTTGCCACCAGATACGGCGAGTAATATTTTATCGCCATCCTTAATCATGCCAAAATCACTTATTGCACGACCAACCGGCTTAACCAGTAATTTAGGTAGTTTTATTCTTGGTAAAACCATTTTTCTTGTCTGCTAATTGCATCTTTATCTAGCTTAGTTGTAAGGCTTAATCGGCAATATGATGGTGTAATATCGGTAATTAATACAGGAATTTCTAGTAATAATTCATCACGCAATACGCCGACTTTAATCACCTCACCCATGGCATACTTATTGATTTCAGCGATCAGTGGCTTTTCTTTTAATTGCTGATAGTTGATACTGACAATTTTATCACCAACATATAAGCCCGCAGCTTGCGCACTCGTATTTGCAAACACATGTGTAATCTGGCTAAATTCAGACTGTGTGCTGATATTAAGACCAAAGTCTGTCAAGTCTTCAGCATATGCAACAAACTCACAATCAACACCAACATAATCAAAACTCTGCTGCAAAGGCAGCTCCTTTACACCATATAAATAATCATTAAAAAACGAGCTCATATCATCGCCAACTAACTCATCAACAATCATTTGTATGCTGTTATCCTCTAGGCCAGATTCTTGACAATTCTCCCATGCATGGCGCATGACATCATCCAAGCATTTAACACCTTTGGTTCGTTTTCGTATTTCAATATCAAGCGTAAAAGCCAGCAAAGCACCCTTAGTGTAATAACTGACAATCGCATTAGGAGCGTTTTCATCTTGTTGATAGAATTTAGTCCAAGTCTCGTAACTAGACTGCGCTAATGATTGGGTTAATCGGCCTTTAGATTTTTGCACGCGAGTAATAGTTTGGGCAAATAAATCAAGATACTTTTCAGGTGTTAGAAGCTTAGTTCTGAGTAATGACAACTCATCATAATACGAAGTAAAGCCTTCAAAAATCCAAAGCTGCTCTGTATAGTTTTCTCGATTTAAATCTAACTGATGAAAGCTTGCTGGCTTAATAGTTTTAATCCACCAAGAGTGAAAGTACTCATGAGAGCACAATGACAAAAATCGAGTGTAATCTTTGTTGATGTCATTCATATCCACAACAGGCAACTCTTTTCTAGAACAAATTAAACTAGTTGAATTCTTATGCTCTAAGCCGCCATAGCCATTTGCTTTAACCAGAGTTAAAAAAGTGTAATCCTTAAAAGGAACATCGTGATTAAAAAAAGCAATATGATGATTGCAAATGGTTTTTAAATCTTGCTTTAAGCGAGATACATCTGCATTATGAAAGCCAGTAATTGCCATTTTATGCTTAACATTATTTGCATCAAATTCAAATAAAGTAAAGTCTGACATCTCTACCGGATGATCGATTAAATCTTGATAATTCTGCGCCTTAAAAGCTAGATCATCGACCTGCTCTAAACCAGTAGCACAAGACCAATTACCCATAGTTTGCTTAGTATCAGCAGCAACTATACTCAATTCACATGGCTCTGACTCAAGCCCAAGTGGTAATAAAAATAGACTGGTTCCGTTAAAAAAAGCACGCTCGCTGGTTAAATATGCACTTCTAACAGATAAGTCAAATGCATAAACTTCATAAGTTAAAGTGAGCTCATCGCCACATGGCTGGGCAATCCAATGATTTTTATCTAACTTATTAATCTCAATTAATTCACCGCAACTTTGCGCTTGAATACTGACAATATTTTTGGCAAAATCTCGAATTAAATAACTACCTGGAATCCAGCTTGGTAATGAAAAAACCTGACCCAGTGGATTTGGATTTTGAATGCTAAGCTCAACTTGAAATAGATGTGCGTGTAAGTTTTTAGGGGTAACCGTATATTTGATTGCCATTACATCAACTGATCAATAACGGCTTTAAACTCAAGCACTGACTTTTGATATTTAACCGCAGCTTGTGCATAGGCCAGCTTTACATCATGCACATTATTCTGCGCAGATATAACAAAACTTACTTGTGAATTACCTAACTCATATCGCTTCTTCTCAGCCAAAGAACGTGCATCAGCAATGTTGATACGCGCTTGATAAGTATCCAATAATTTTACCAAATGCTGTAATTTTTTACCCAGTACACTTGTCTTAATGGTTAAATTTAATAGCTTTTCTGTGGCGTTTTCTTTATTTTTAGCAAGGTTTATTTGTGTTTTTTCAAGTGCTGATTTTGCTTTTGTATTGCCCAAAGGGTAGCTCAAATCAAGACCGATACTCCAATCATTAGTATTTTCATTGCTAGTACCAACGGTTAAATCAAGCAGCGCTTGGGTGCTGTTTTTATCACTCAGTAATTGTCTTTGCAAGATAGATCGATCTAAACTAACAAGCTTCATTTCAGTTGTATTTAGTGCCAACTGTTGTGACAGATTATCAAGCTCAGTTTGGTACAGCTGATAAAGATCATAATCACTATGAATTGACCCCACTGACATACCTAGAGTGAGTGATAACTCTTGCTTTAGCAAATCAAGCTCTTGCTCCGCTTGTAATTGTTTTTGCAATACTCTCTGAAAAGCGTCCTCTTGCAATAACACATCAACCTCGTCCACAAGAGACTGCTCAAACTTATCTTTTACTAAGCTTAATTCTTGTTGAGCTAATGTTAGTCGATGATTGGTTAAAACAAGCTGCTCTTGAGCATAGCTTAAATCAACCAATTTATATAGCTGGGTTAACACAAACTCTTCCGCACTTTGTTTCAGCTTGAGCGCATTTACCTCAATCGCAATTTTTGCCAAATCACTCTTTAACAAATCATTAACGCCCTGTGCATTTTTTAACAAAGGGTGTGAATAAGTCATGGTCAGCTTATCCGTAGCCACGCCATCACTCCAAACATTGCTAAGTGTGAAATCACCACCCGTAATAACCATATTACGTGTTGCACCTATACTGGTACTAGAAGTTTGAGCGTTTAATTTATTAGATGATTTAACTGACGTGCTAAGCATCCAGTCTTGATTTTCACTACTAGCAATATAATCAATTTTTGTAGCTTTCTGATCAAACTCTTGCTGGGTGAAAAATGGATGATTTTTGATTAAACGATCAACAAACTCAGTTTGTGTCATTGCTATTGAGCTTCCACTCAATAGCAAAGTTATACTCAAAGCTAGTGTTGTTTTCATTTGGGAATGGATTTTTTAATTTCGTTGATGATAGCGTATAGCTTTTTGCCGGTTGTGTCAATAACAACGTCAGCTACCTCTTGATAAAGTGGCTCGCGCTTTTCAACTAACTCACGAATGGTTTTTTCACGATTAGTAGATTTTTCTAATAATGGTCGGGATTTTGATCTTGCGGTACGTGAAACCAGCTGCTTAATACTAGAAGACAAATAAACCACAAAACTATCTCGTTTTAATAATTCACGATTTTCTGGCTTGATAACAATGCCGCCACCTGTTGCAATAACAATATTAGGAATTTCGCATAATTCACTTAACATATTTATTTCACGCTGACGAAACCCCTCTTCACCCTCAACATCAAATATATGATCAATGGCAACACCAGTACGAGCTACGATTTCAAAATCAGAATCAAAAAAATCACGCTTTAAAACACAAGCAAGGCGACGACCAACCGATGTTTTACCTGAGCCCATCGGCCCAACTAACACCACGTTCATTGCCTTGCGATCAATCATTTAGCCTAGCTCGTAGCGAGAGCCGCAATAAGGACAAGCACCTTTGCCTTTTTTATCAAATTGGATATACACTTTAGGATGCATATTCCATTTTTGAGTATCTTTTGGCGGACAATGAAATGGTAACTCACCTTCAGAAACCACAGAGTGACTTACAAATTTATGTTGAGTGTCATCTACAGAATTATTCATTTACACGAACCCTTAGCAATCCATGATTGGTATTTTTCATTACGACCATATACACAATCAAAATACAACGCTTGTAATATTTCAGTAATTGGGCCACGTGAACCATTACCAATTGTACGATTATCAAGCTCACGAATTGGAGTCACTTCAGCAGCAGTACCAGTAAAGAAAGCCTCATCAGCACAATATACCTCATCACGAGTAATGCGTTTTTCAACTACCTTATAGCCTAAATCTGTTGCCAGCTTAAAAATCGTATCACGTGTAATACCTGCCAAAGCAGATGTTAAATCTGGCGTGTAAATCACACCATCACGCACAATGAAAAAGTTCTCGCCACTACCTTCTGCAACAAAGCCATCTACATCCAATAATAACGCTTCATCATAACCATCTGTTAGCGCCTCTTGTAAAGCCAGCATTGAATTAATATAGTTACCATTAGCCTTAGCTTTAGTCATGGCGATATTCACATGATGACGCGTATAGCTAGAGGTTTTAATGCGAATACCTTTGGTCATATTTTCTTCACCAAGGTATGAACCCCATTCCCAAGCAGCAATAATTGTATGCACTTTTAAGCCATCAGCACGTAAACCCATACCTTCTGAGCCATAAAAACACATTGGACGAATATAAGCACTATCAAGATTGTTTTTAGCCACAGCATCTTTTTGAGCTTGGTTAAGCTCATCTTTAGAAAAGCCAATGTCCATATTCATAATTTTGGCTGAATTAAACAAGCGATCAGTATGCTCTTCCAGTCTAAAAATTGCAGGACCGTTTGAGGTTTCATAAGCACGAACACCTTCGAACACGCCCATGCCATAATGCAATGTGTGTGTTAAAACGTGAACCTTAGCTTCACGCCAATCAACCCATTCACCGTCAAACCAAATTAATCCATCTCTATCGTCAAATCCTGGCATTTTTATTCCTTGTCTAAATCAAAAGCACTGTGCAATGAACGCACAGCTAATTCTAAATATTTTTCATCGATCACTACTGAGATTTTAATCTCGCTAGTAGAGATCATTTGGATGTTAATTGCTTCATTATGTAACACCTCAAACATCTGCGAAGCAATACCCGCATGTGAACGCATACCAATACCTACTAACGACACTTTAACCACTTTATCATCAGCTTGCACGCCCATAGCGCCCAAATCATCACAAACAGTTTGTAAGATGGCCTGAGCCTTGTCAAAATCAGTACGATGCACAGTAAAGGCAAAATTGGTTAATCCTTCACGAGCAGAAACACTTTGAACAATCATATCCACTTCAATATTAGCGTCACTAATATTTTTTAAAATTTTAAATGCAATACCTGGTTTGTCGGGTACACCAATCAAACTTAATTTTGCCTCATCTTTATTATGCGCAATACCTGAAATAACAGCTTGTTCCATAATGTTTTCCTCGCTAGTGATTAATGTGCCAACAGGATTATCAATCAATGACGATAACACTCTTAAAGGCACTTTGTATTTTGATGCAAATTCAACCGAGCGAATTTGCAAAACTTTTGAACCAAGTGATGCCATCTCTAGCATCTCTTCATAGCTCACTGTATTCATTTTTCGAGCGTTAGGCTCTATGCGTGGATCTGTGGTGTACACACCATCCACATCTGTATAGATTTGACATTCATCAGCTTTAAGTGCAGCCGCCAATGCCACGGCAGTTGTGTCTGAGCCACCACGACCAAGCGTAGTAATATGCCCATCTTCATCAACACCTTGAAAACCCGCAACAATAACCACTTTTCCAGAATCTAAACTCTCATGAATACGGTGATCATCAATTGATTTAATGCGAGCTTTTCCGTGCTCTGAATCAGTCACAATGCGTACTTGAGAGCCCAAGTAGGAAATCGCATCACAACCTATCTGTTGTAACGCCATAGATAACAATGAAATAGTAACTTGCTCACCTGTAGTCAGCAGCATATCCATTTCACGTAATGACGGAACATCTTGAATTTCTTTAGCCAACGCAGTCATGCGATTAGTTTCACCGCTCATTGCCGATACACTAACAACCAACTGTTCGCCACCATCTGCAAATGCTTTAATTTTTTTAGCAACAGCCTGAATACGCTCAACCGAGCCTACTGAGGTGCCACCATATTTTTGTACAATCAATGCCATTACATCATATTTAATAAATAATTCTCAAATTATACGTTAGAGCTATTGGGATCAGCAATAAAAAAAGGCTTACCGAAGTAAGCCTTTTTAAAGTCTTATTTAACTAACTTTATTTCTTGTCACCAAACACATACTTTGGTTTAAATGCATAAACCAATAATGGAATGATAGTTAAAGCAAGAACCACATCAATAATTAACGCCTCTGAAATAAAGATTCCGAGCGCCCAAGTATTTGCAAGCTGTGTCATTAGTAATGGAATAAAACTTGCTAGCAACACAACAATCGATGCAAATACCGCAGCACCTGTAGTTTCCAGTGTATTTCTTACCGACTCAACCCACTGACCACCAGTTGCCTTCATCTCCTCTCTTAAGCGAGAAATCATATAAATACCATAGTCAACACCTAGACCCATGGCAATTGATAACGATACTAATGTTGCAAAGTGCAAGTTACCTGACCAGTTTTCAATACTAGTGTAGTAAGCACCTAAACCATACTGACCAAATAAAGTGATCAATAATGTAAAGGTTAGAATACCAGACACTATCGGAGAGCCAAATATTACCGCTGCGATTGCAAAAATAGCAAGTGCAGTTACCAATGGTGACTTAAGATACTCAACCTCTGCAACATCATGAGTTGCTTCCGTTGCACCTAAAAATCCACCTACAGCAACAGTATCCGTACCACTATCTTCAATTTGCACTACTTTAGGTGTCCAATCACCACCTTCATAAACACAATCAGAACGCATAGTTGAAGAATTAGATTCATTCACACTTTCGATAGAACAAGTTCCAACTTCAGGCATAGACAAAATGTCTCCAGATTTAAAGCCCCAGGTTACTAGATCATAACCTTTTTTTCCTTCATGATCTTTAAACCATTTTTGAATATCTTTAACAACCTGATGGGTTTTAACTGGATCCATCGTATTAACAAATCCCATAATAACACCCTCATTCCAATTTCTTGAAACAAATGACTCTAAATCACCCTTCGATGTATTTGCTTCAAGCAAACCATTAAAGCCAGCAACCATTTCATTTGCGTTAGGCACAAAATCAGGGTTGTCTTCATCTTGATAAATATGAAGATTAGCATTAATAAAGGCTTGATTAGGAACATGGAAGTTATCTAAGTTTGGCTCATCGCCAATCTTAGTCGACATTAGCATGTTAACAATCTTCATAAACTGAATGTACGAACCGGTAAAACCAATATCAGGATGAGATCTCATCCAATCTTCAGTTTCCTCAATCGCCGCCTGTACATCTGCATTATGGAACGCACCTTGAGGATAAACAATCGGACCCTCTTCTAGATCGTAATTCACCAACTCCTCATCATAGCAAGGCTCATTAATTGGAGTATCACCATCACCCCAAGAACAATTTTCTAGCATTGGAGCTTTACCAATAACTGGAATGTTTACAGAGATTACACCAGGCATTACTTCACCCAAACGACGTAAGTCAACATTTGCAGGTGCATCATACTTAAAGGCCGCACGCGCATAGTTAATACCCACTTCTAAACCAGGCATAGGATTATCTGCCGTACCTTCAGAAATCTTAGTATGATGCGCGCTCCAGCCAACTAGAGCAATAATCATTGCAATCGGAATGATTTTTGCAGGACCAGTAATCACTTTTGTTAGTATGTTAGCCATACCTTTTTCAAAACCAGACGCTTCTGTCATTGATGCATCTTTCTTTAAATCCTTAGGGGAATACATTGCCATCAGGATTGGTGCGATTGTTGTAGTAGTCAGCAAAATTGTCAACATACCAAACATACCGAAGTAAGCGTACGCCTTATAGAATGAAATATCTACAAATGATAAGGTGAAAAATCCGACCATATCAGTGATAATCGCAAGAGTTGCCGGAACAATTGTTACTGCAATCGCTTTTTCAGCTGCATTCATTGGCTCTATATTGTCAGCATGAAGAAGACTTAGGTAGCGTCTAACCACCTGAACTGCATGACCTGTACCAATTGCAAGTAATAGCATTGGAGTTAATACCATCATTGTTGTTAGCTTGTATTGGGTGAAACCCATTACACCAAGTGTGATAATAATAGTTGATACCACACCAATTAATGGGAATATCGAACCTCTCCAGCCTTTATTAAGATACCAAAGCATTGCCACAACAATTAAGAATGAAATGGCAAACAACCACCATTTTTGTACAAGATCGTAAAGCATATAAGCCAAAAAGTACGGTTCACCCGCAATTAATATCTCAACGTTATCACCGTGCTTAAGTTTAATATCATCAACAAGATTAACAACGCTGGTTACCCATGGCATATAATCATTTTTAACGGTATCCGAGTAGTCACCAACAATAAAGAAGCCTTTAGCTGTACATTTGTTAGTATCCCAATCATCAGTTCCAAATAAACAACGAGAGCCATCTTTGTACTGTTTTAGCATAAGCATCGGCGCTAAAACTGGGTTAGTTTCAATACCCTTCTTTAAGTGTGCTAATTGCTTAGTCGCCTTTTCACTATCAGAACTAATTCCTGGTACTGGTATTAAGCGTTCAAATTTCAAGCCACCATCTTCGGATGTGCCCATATACTTGATCTTTTGTGCAGCAATATCCATAAAGTTATTACCACGAGCATGCTTAAGAGCAACCATGTCATTATGCGCTTTTTGCACCATATTGACAAAAGTAGCATTGTATACATCTCTATTAGGCTGCCAAGAGCCGCCATTAGATTCACAAATTTCTGGAGTTATTTTTACTGCTGCAGATTCATTAATCCTAATTCCTGTATCGGCATCAAAATTAACTATACTTTCTGCATCACCATATGGGTTATCACCACCAACACAGTTTTTTAGTACAAAACCAACAACCATAATGTTACCAAAACCAAACTTTTGCTCACCATAAGCATTCGTCGCAACGTAGCGATTTACTTCAGGCAAAAGAGTATCAGGGTCGTTTCGTATATCTAAGTCCTTAATGAAAAACGCAGATAGGACCGTAAAGATACCCATGAGTGCCAATATGGCTTTTCTGTTGCGTACAACGAAGCTCGCGTACCTTTGTGCAAAATTATTCATTTTCTCTCCTCAATATTAATAATATTATTATGTATTAATTTTAAAACTCTTACCTAAAAAGCCCTGTATTTAAACAGGGCTTGGGTCTCTTATGCTAAATTGATCAAAAGTTATACTTAAAACCAACTTGAACATTATTGGATTTTTGATGCTGTCCAAATGCAGTGTTTGGATTACCCCAATAGTGATTAAGCTCAAACGTTGCCTCAATCTCATCTGTCATACCAAAGCCAACTGTAAACCAGTTCCACCAGCCGTCACCACCTTCGTACATAGTCATATTATTCCAACGATGCTGTCCAGATTCACCGAATGGCTTAGAAAAATATAATGAATAGTATTCTTTATATTTAACCGCACCATCGGTATTAAAACCATTAGTTAGCATCATTGTTGCAAAATCTGCATCATCTTCGTTGTAATCTAGATTGATATCACGAATAATTTGAAAAGAACTAAACATATTGGTTAAGAAAGTAAAGTCAAAACCGACCACGAACTTAAACTTATCAACTTCTGCCATTACAAGTGAATTTGCTAGATCACCTCGTGATAATTTTTCAAAATCAACTCTTGGCTGGTGTGTATCTTTTTGATATAAACCCTCACCACGCAGAACCATTGTGCCAAGTGCACCAGTTTCAATTGCCATGTCAAATGCACCACCTAAACTATGAATTCTAGTTGTAGTTTCTTCAAACTCGAGAATTGCAGCTTTAGAATCAATTGCAGCTTGAACCTCTGCGTCAGTAGGATCAACTACGGCTAAATATAACGCATCTAAAGCTGCCTGTTGTGCGGCACCACCATATGCTTCATTATTTGGTCCGCTCAGAGATAAAGTATTGTTATCTGCTGTATTAACAGTCAAAGTTTCACCATCCATATTTTTCCAACGCAAATTGATAATTGGATTTCTATCATAGCCGTATGCATAAGCTGTCTGCCAATTCATGCCACTCTTTGAAATTCCTTTGTTTCGAATCGCGAAATCAACCTCATTAGACTTTGGCATATCATATGCATATTGCGACTTGGCATTCACAAACGCATCAAATGTTTGGAATGTTGTATCACCCATATACTCAAATGCTGAGTTAGGATTTATAAAATCACTACCGCTATCACCATCAGTAATATCAAATAGATTGGATGCATACTGAGAAGTAAAGAAGGCATTTAAAGCCGTCTCACCCTTGATAGTATACTGGCCAGTCGCCTGTGTATCATCGCTAAGATCATTAGGTGTACCGTTATCATCATATGGCACAGCATTAGCCCATGTCCCTGGTCCCATCATATTATCAACCCAGGCAGCGAAGTTCAAATCACCAAAGCCATTGGCGTAAGGCTTAGTGCCAGTAATTGGATCAACATAGTCTGCAAGCGTATCTGAATAAGTGCCGAAATCAGAACCGTCTAGACCACTCAAAAATTCACCTACAGTAAATGTAGACGA
The DNA here is from genome assembly GCA_012964205.1 of Candidatus Thioglobus sp. Lineage (GTDB taxonomy): Bacteria > Pseudomonadota > Gammaproteobacteria > PS1 > Pseudothioglobaceae > Thioglobus_A. The sequence goes on along the minus strand of DTUI01000008.1, from coordinate 2,313 downwards.
TGCAAATGCAGCATTATTTAAACCGTCTAAAGTTAGCTTATTTACATCGCTAGGATCATGTAATGAAAAAGCCTCACCAAATCGAGTTGCAATTGTTCCCATATCAGGGACAATGTTTAGGAAGCCATCATAGCTACCTGTGATAGATGTAGGCCCTCTCATTAAAGTAAATTGACCCTCATCATGACTCTTGTAAATATTGTCTTTATACGTTACAGGTATACCACCAACACCCCATTCTGAAATTCGCTCACCATTACCTCTAACATCTGTATTAATATTTCGGTTTAGACCAGAAAAAACATTTTCTCTTGGTTCAGAAAGAACAACATGTAAATCAGTGTTATTTTCTAATTCCGTTTCAGCGCTTACCATCCATACAGGAATGCGTGAGTCTTCCATTTGGTTTTGCGCCATTTCCGTATAGTCAGTCGGATTCATCATATCAAGCAATTTCATACCATCAGCCGTACCCCATACCACTTGCTGCTTACCAATACGTAGTTGCCAATCATTATATTCTGAATCTACATATGCTTCGCGTAATAAATCACGCTGGGTGTAGCTTTCATTGGAGTTATAACCACTTTCAGCACCTGAACCTAATGGGTTAACAAATCCATTTAACTCTGCATGAAATGTTGCATCTGGAATGATATCGTCAATATCTGCATCAACATAAAGCCTTAAATCGACAGAATTCTTAAACCATTCCCTACCGTGTGACTCAAAAGTTCTAGCGCCATTAGCTTCGGGATTATGATTCTCGACCATTCCATCATAATCATCTAAATATTTTGATGCTTCAACGACTAGTTGGCCAGATAAATCAATCTCTATTTCAGCTATAGATAGAGAACTTGTGAGTGCTGCTACAATTAATAATGGTGTATTTCTTAATTTCATAAAATCCTCTTATATTATTCTTTTTAAGTAAATAAAGCCTAGTTTCAAAACCAGGCCTTCTTAAACATTATTTTTTATATTTGAATTTCTTTGGAATTTTTTTAAGCAACTTGGTTGTCCAAATATCTTTTTTATATTCTTTATTAACTCTTGTTGAAGCTTTTGGAACAAATGCCATTGATTCATGACCAGTAGTTAAAGTAGTGCCATACCAATAAGACCAGTAGTTGCCACGTGGATCATCCAAATCAGCAGAATGCCAACTTCTATCAATGGTTTTTATGTGTTTACCATCTTTGAAGTATTCTGTTCTGTAATCAACAAAACGCTTAGAATCGACGTAACTTACGCGATGATCGTACCACCAATTTGCATCTTTTGCTGTTGATTTAAGTACATATACATCGTTACCGTCCATAGAACAATCAGCTGTTAAATCGATTTTTCTAGAATATTTATTACGCTGATTCTTAGGCAAATCCATAATAGCTAAACAGCCTGAAAACTTTTGATTTGGCAACAACTCATGAGTTTCATGTTCAGGCTTTCTAAGAGCCACATCACCAAAAGTAAAGTCTGCGCCACCCCATGCATCATCTCTTGCTGGCTGTGCGAAACGTCGAATTTTACGAATTGATGGGATGAAAATCTCAAATTGTTGTGTTTTAGCAGGATCTACATAGTCAGTAATTAAGAAAGCTAGATTCTTTAATTTACCTGAACGGAATACAGCAAAGTCCTTAGCGTTATTCACACCATCAGAGTAGTCGTTGTTTAAGTAACGCTCCAATGTCATTGTTAATGGCTTTTTGCCTTTCGGTCTTAAAATAAAGTTGGTAATTAGATTTTTACCTTCTCGACCAATACCGTAATTTGAAAATGGATAAAAGTGGTTTACATAATAAACCTGCTCCACAACTTGATCACCTGTTGTAAGTAATGCTGTCGGGTAGGCTAGGTCCTTTGGAACCGCTGCCACCGCCGATGTTGTGGCCACTGCCAACGCTACTAATGCGATATGTTTCATTCTTTCTCCCCTTTGGTTTTTTGATTTTTAAATAATATACCTGATATTAATTGTCTCGTTGTCATTTTTTATAGAATATAGTACATTTAAAATAGCTGTAAAATGTAAAGATATATAATATTATTTCTTGGGAAGATCGTGGAATTCAATTTATTTACATTGGTATTTTTAGCAGCAACGTTTGCTTACGTAGTTACACTATTATGGCTTAACGTTCGCCAAGATAAGGCTGTTGCTAAATCTTTTAACGCTGTACCTGGTGAATTTAGCGAAAAAATCACCCTAGAGCAACACCAGAAAGCCGGTGAATATACTCAGTCTAAACTACTGGTTAACCATTTTGAAATTATCTTTTCAACGGCTGTTTTGCTTGTTTGGAC
>DTUI01000007.1 GCA_012964205.1 Candidatus Thioglobus sp. | reverse complement strand
TGGATTCCAATTAGAGTTGTTACTCCATGGACTATTCGAGCCATCAAAACCACCAAGATTCCCCATATTTCCCATATTTCCCATATTTCCCATATTTCCCATATTTCCCATATTTCCAAATGGTGAAAAATTATCAGTGTTTAAAAAAGCATTTACACTAGTTGAGCTTAGTAATAAAGAGGTCAGTAAAAGGGTAGATATTTTCATGATTTTACAATTATTCGAATTAGGTTCATTATAACATAATCATAAGTAAACAAAAAATGAGCTAGAAAGAATGGGTTACTTTGGCAAAAATTCGATCATTGTCTTTAAATGCATTTATAGCAGGGTTGTCACCAGCTAGATAATCAATAACACCGCCACTAATTGTTAATTCATCATCTAATGCATAATCCAGTTCAACTCTTGCGGATCCGCCATCTTGTGCATGATTACCAAACGCACTTAAAACACTGGTCAAATTTAATGTTTGATTTAAGTAGGATTGGCTAAAGCGAAACACTTGCTGATATTGACTTTCAACTGTGTAGTTATTATTTAAATATATATCAGCTTCATAATCATGAATTTTTCTTATTGCAACCTCATAACCAATTGATCCATCAGTAATGCCATTGTACTCAACACCTAGTAATACATCAGTTCGAGATTTAGCATCAGCTGTGCCATTATAATTAATATTATCAAAATGAGCTACTTCAGCTTTAAATAGGAAACTCCCGTCAACTAGATTAAAAGCAGAGCCAAACATATTCGACTTATTGTCATATTTCAAAACATTACTAACGCCAGTAAATAAATATGGTTTATCAATATAAGTATTAGCATAATACACGCCAATATCATAACCTTCAAAAGCACCTGTTAAGCTAATAGCAATACCCGTGTTTTCAAAACTATCATCTGGGTGAATTTCATTCAAATCTATTGCAGATTTAAAATCAGATCCAGATTTTGGATTTTTGCTAAAACGATTTTCATGCAGGGCAATAATTGAGTAATTTAAATTATCAACATAATAATCAAGCTTGGACATGGTTCGACCTAGGCGTAAATTCTTAATATCGACCAATCCTGGCTTTCGATTATCTAATGGGTTCAGAATATCCGTTATTCTGATAGAATCTGACTTTCCCCAAACTACCACCTGCCTACCTATCTTAAAGTCCAAATTTGGAAGTATTTCGAGCTCTATATTTAGCTCATTTAGTTCAATTTCATTTTTATAGCCATTGGGCACTGTTAGATTTTCAAGTTGATAAACAAAATCATAGTAGCTTTTTAGGTTGGCTGATAATTTCGCCCCATTCTCAAATTTATAATCACCAAGTAAATCAACCAATATTTTTGACGATGAGAGATTTTTGTTATTACTAATATTTTGGTGCGCTTCAAAATTAATTGATCCGTACAATTCGCCTTGAACAGAATCTTGACTAACTAAAACGACCTCGATATTTTCATCATCAAAACCGTCATCATCAAAACCATCTTCAGCATAAATATTTAAAGACAGTATTAATACTGACACAAAATAAAACTTATTCATTTGGTTATAGTCCTTTTTCAATCCTACGAATGCTAAACATATCACTACTGATTTGCTTATTAACCTCAACATTAGAATTTGTCAGAATGGTTTTGTGCAGTGTTTTTTTACCCTGCTTGGTGGTCATAGTAGTTTGCATGGCTACCCAAATACCATCGAATTTCTCAAGTTTGCGCACATCCATATATTTAACACGCGAACTTTTTTTCAAATAAAACTTGGCACGCGTCAGTACATAATTATCTTTACGGATATAAAGTGTACTTTTAACATATCCAGTTTCATCAATAATTACTTGATTAATGGGGGTTGACTCAATCACCCATACTGGCACTTTCCCTTCTTTGCGCTTAATGCTTGTTTCCTTGACAAGCTTAAAACTGTAATCATTCAATTCTTTATCGGTCATATCTGCATAAGAGAAATCACTACCCATAAAGGCGGCATCTTTATCACTCGCAGGAATTCTCTTGGTTTTTTTTAATGCTGGCAAATACATCCATTGGTCATCATCTTTATCGTCACCACTATAATCATAGGTTAAAAATGCCATATTTTTAACGTCACTTGGTGACAAAAAGAAGATGATTTTATGCTCTTCATTAGCACCAATATCTTTAGCAAAAGTACGCAATTGGCGAACTCTTTTCTTGCCCTTTTTATCAATTAGTGTCATTTGCATGGTTGAGATCATGCTTGTGCCGTCATCACGTGCATCAACTTTTTCCATAATATCTCTGGCTTTATTTTCAGCCACAACAGATATTGCAAACAGCAAACCCACGACAAGGGTTAAAAATTTATTCATTACAAATCTCCTTTATTTCGAATCATTAATTTCATGATGGCAGGAACTAGGAAAAAATCAGCGAGCAAGGCAATAAAAATTGCACTAGCTGTTAACACACCAAAGTTAAACATAGAGCTCATTGAGGCAAATAACAATACTAAAAAACCAACTGATAATACAATTGAAGTTACTACGATAGCTCTACCTGTTCCCATTAATGTTAATCTTACAGCCTTATCAACATCATTATATTCAAGTTCATAACGTCTAAAATTATGCATAAAATGCACGGTATCATCCACCGCTAACCCTAAGGCAATGGCACCAATCAACATGGTGAACATGTCTAATGGCATATCAAATATAACCATAATCGTTGATAAAAATAGAATAGGCAGTATGTTTGGAATCATGCTTATCAATCCAATCTTGATATTACCCACTAAAATTATCATCATAATTGAGATTAAACCAAAGGCTATCAAATAACTAACGGCACTAGAATTGATTGATTTCTCCATAATAATTGAAAGCAGAACAGAGATACCTGTTAATGAAACTGTTGCCGTACCAGCAAACTCTTGATCAAGTTTATTTTGCACTTGAGTTAAAAACTCATTGTATTGCAAGGCATCAATATAAGGCACCTTAACCGTAACACGTGCTTTAGAAAAGCTTGAATCTACAAAGTCTTCTAGATCATCACTACCACTATTCTCAAACAATAATAACTCCTGGGCGATTAAATCTCGATCCTGTGGAATCACATAAAACTCAGGTTTATTTTCATTTAGTGCTCGATTTGTCTCTTTTAATACATCGACCAAACTAAGTGTTTTTCCAACAAAATAAGTCTGAGTTTGAATACTATTTAAATAAATAGTAGCTCGCTCAATCTTATTAAGAATTTCAGGATCATACAGTCCATTTTCTTTGTGTGTGTCAATAATGACTTCAAGCGTAATAGAACCACGGAGTTTATCATCCACAATTTCGGTGGCCACTCTTGAGGCATGATCTTCTGGAAACCACTCTAACGGATAATGCGCAAATCGCAACTGTGAAGCAAACAAAATAGCCACTACTATGATCAGCCCACTAATAGCCACAATGGCTTTTGGATAGCCAGTGGAAATACGACTAATACCCAGCAACATATTATCCATCTTGGTGTTCTTATGTGCATCCTCTTTACTAGATTTAACTTTAATTTTACTAATGCTGATTAATGCTGGAATTAATATCAATGTAAAGATTAAACCGATCAAAACACCACTACTTGCAAAAACACCCAAATCAGCTACGGGGGATAATTCTGAAAACGAGAATGACCACAGTCCTGCTGCTGTTGTTAAAGAAGTCATAACAATGGCAAGACCAGAATGACCCATCGAATAGCGCAATGATGTTTTAACATCGTGCGTTATGGCAAAATCCTTATAGAAAATTGCCAGTAAGTGAATGGCGCCACCGGTAATTACTGCCAATAAAAATGAAGGCATAATTTGAGTTACTATGGTGAATGGCGTGCCTGTAATCGCCATTAACGATAGTGTCACTGTAATGGTAAAAATAACAGCAAGCAACGGTAATATCACACCAGACGTTCGCTTAAATAATATCGCCAAAACCAAAATAATTGCGACCATCATTTTCTGCACAAAGCTTTTAGTATCGGCCATCATGCTTTGCTTTAAAGTGCCAGCAATAACTGCTGAACCTGTTAAATAAATTTCAAAATTTTCAGCTTGAAACTGCTTAATAATCTCTTGGGTTTTTTCTACAATAACTGTATTTTCTGCATCTGATAAATATTCTGGTTGAAGCTGCACATCCATATCTTCTTCAGCAAATTCATCCTCCTCGCTAACGACAATCAAATTTCCATCTGTATCAAAAGACGAATATGTTTGTGTGTCGATCACAATGGTAGTGAAAGTTTGATCTTTACTATAGAGTAAATTTTCAAACAATGGGTTGTTAAGTGCTCTTTGCTTTTGTGGATTCATCTGCGCTTGAGTATCAGGCAATTCTTCAAATAAATCCTCAACAATTAAACTGTCTTCATTGCCGTAAGTATTTCTAGCATTGATTAAAGAATTTACATCAGCAATATAAGGTAGTTCATTTTCTAGTCTTGTATGTAATTTTTCAAGTTTTTTCAAGAACTGTAAGTCAAATACATTATCTGTTTTAATCGCTACCAGTAGCTTTTCATCACGCCCAAACTGATCTCGAAAATCGTCATAAGCAAGACGCATTGGATCGGTTTTATGCAAGAACCCTTCAGTCGAAGTGTCCATTGTTAATGTAGGTAGTTGAGAGCCAAATGCAAAAACCAGCAATAGTATTGTTGCGATGGTTTTCTTACTATTTTCAAAGATTAAATCTGAGAAATTTTCAAATTTTCTTTCTGCTTGATAACGCCAATTCATAATCTATTTTTTTCACTTAATAATGGACTAATTGTAAATCAATTTAGTCGTATTAACAACCTGAGAAATTAAAACTAGCACTGTAGAGGTGCACATCGTATTTTATATATTATTGATAATATGTGATGCCGGTTTTTTAGCTTGCCATTGTTAATTAAATCACCGGCATATGACTGATATCTCAACAACTAACTTTAATAAACAAGGCAATGTTTCACATGAAACATCTATTTATTCCAGGAATGGCGCACACACAAAAGGCGACTTATTGTCGCCTTGTAAAATTTTCATATGGTGCCGATAGCCAGAGTCGAACTGGCACGAGCGTAGCTCACCACCCCCTCAAGGTGGCGCGTCTACCAATTCCGCCATATCGGCAAATTCTTAACTATTCAGGAATATCGCTAATATCTGATTCAATTCTAACAGGGGAGATCATCGGGATATCAGAAGGTGTTACTTGCTCCATGATGCTAGTTTCTTCGTTATTTGCACTAACTTCATTAGTTGCTAAATAGGCCAACGAAAGGCTGGTAATAAAGAAACCAATTGCCACACTGGCAGTTAATTTATACATGAAAGAGTTGGCACCACGTGCGCCAAATACTGAACCAGAAGCGCCAGCACCAAATGCTGCACCAGCATCTGCACCTTTACCATGTTGCATTAATATTAGTGCAACTAAGCTTAATGCTAAAAGTACATGAATGATCAAAATAATTTGAAATGACATAATTAACCCGCTTTACAAATTTGTAAAAAATCTTCCGCTTTAAGGGAAGCTCCACCTATTAAACCACCATCGATATCTTCACAGCTAATTAATTCAACTGCATTACCAGGGTTCATACTACCGCCATATAAGATCGGAGTAGATTGTGCAATATCAGCATTATTCTGTGCCAACATTGAACGAATAAATGCATGCGCATCCTGCGCTTGTTGTGGCGTGGCAGTAACGCCAGTACCAATCGCCCAAACTGGCTCATAAGCAATGATAATATTTTTAAATGAATCAATACCTGATAAATCAATAACCGCTTGAATTTGACGAGTTACAACACTTTCCATGTTGCCAGCCTCTCTTTCTTCTAATGTCTCACCGATACAAAATAAAGGCGTTAAGTTGTTTTCAAGTGCCACTCGTACTTTATCAGCCACAAGTTGATCAGTTTCACCGTACATGCTTCTTCGCTCAGAATGACCAACCACAACATATTGTGCACCAAAGTCTTTAATCATGTCAGCACTTACCTCACCTGTAAAGGCGCCAGATGCGTTGACATTTAAATCTTGTGCGCCAAGATTTAATTGAGAATGTGTAATAAGCGCTTCAACTTGTGACATGTAAGGCGATGGTGCACATACAATTACTTTTGCCTCAACTTCTGACATGCCAGATAAGATGCCCATTACCAATGTATTAACCGTCTCTTTTGAGGCGTTCATCTTCCAGTTGCCTGCAACAATAACTTGGCGCATAATAATTCTCTAAATAAAAAGGAGTGAATGTTACGCTATTTAGCTATAAAAATCAATGGCTAAAAGCTTTAGTGAGATGACTTTGAGCCAAAATATAACGCCAAGGACACCATTAGAATACCTAATGCAAAATAGACCAAATCTAACGCGCCGGTAAATGTCATCGATAAAGACACTTCAAAGAAAGTCACCACTAAAATCATTAAAATCACTTTTGCTAATTTCGACTTTAAATCATCAAGAGAGTTGATCACCAAGACCTTAGAAGATTGGTCACTTTCTTTTGCTGAATCAATATCACTAATAAATAACTCATATAATCCTAGCGAAAAAATTAGCAAAATAGTTGCTAGTAAAAACCCATCAATTGAGCCTACCGTATGAGCAATCATTTCAATTTTTAATGACTTTTTTAACTCTGGTGTCGCACTTAAATAATCACCAGCATGGACAACAATGCCAGCCACATCAATAGCTGTAATAACGAACAACATTAAAGAGAGTACTAGCGAAGATATAACAGCTGCTAAAACCATTAATCTAGAGCCCCACAACAAGTTTTCAAAATACTTTTCTAAACCTTTCATCTACATCTCTCTCAAAACAATATAATGTTTAAGTATATCATTACTTAAATTTAAATAGCAGTTATGTCACAAACCTGGGCTCAATGTTTAAACACACTCAAGGACACTATTCCATTGTCTCAATATAGCGTTTGGGTACAGCCTCTTAAAGCTCTTGAAGATAAAGAAACCTTGTCTCTGATGGCGCCAAATAATCAAGTTAAAGACTATATCAACAAAAATTTAAAGACACAGATTAAAAGCGCCGTCCACCAACACAATAAAGACTTAAAGATATTTATTGGGGTTGCGCCTACAAAAAAACCATCAACAATGAGGCAACACTCAACACCATTATTTGAGGACTATACGTTTGATAATCTGGTGCTTGGTAATGCTAATCAAATGGCATATGGTGCCACTAGACAAATTGCAGAAAATATAAAAGGATCGCCGTACAATCCTTTTATTATTTATGGTGGCTCAGGGTTAGGAAAAACACACTTGATGCAAGCAGCTGGACACCTAGCCAAAACTCTAAACCCTAATTTAAAAGTACTGTACGTGCCTTTGATGGATTTTGTTAGAAATATCACTTCTAGTCTTAGGCACAACACAATTGAAGATATCAAGCTATTTTATCAATCAGCAGATCTTTTATTGGTAGATGACATCCATTTAATCGCAGGCAAGGAAAAATCTCAAGAAGAGTTTTTTCACATATTTAACTTTTTGTTTAACGGTAAAAAACAAATTATCTTTACCTGTGATCAGCCGCCTAAAAATATTAGATCTTTAGAAGAGCGTCTTAAAACTAGATTCTCACAAGGGTTAAATCTACATTTGACACCACCTGAACTAGAGATGCGTGCAGCTATCTTATTGAAAAAATCACAAAATGAAAAAATTAATATCAGCCTAACAGAAGACGTAGCTTTGTTTATAGCGGGCCATATCACATCAAATGTTAGGGACCTAGAAGGGGCATTATTAAAATTAAAAGCCTTTGTAGATTTCTCAAAAATGGATCAAACATTAATTTCAAAAGAGGTTGTTGAGGCGGCACTAGGTGATTTAATCAAGCCGCAGATTAAAAATATTGAGGTTAACGACATACAAAAAGAAGTCGCTAAACACTATGCGTTAACCATATCAGACTTAAGCTCAAAATCTCGTAAACAGCATACTGTATTAGCGCGACAAATGGCTATTTATATTTGCCATGAATTAAGTTCTCTGTCGCTAAACAAGATTGGAAAACATTTTGGAAATAGGGATCATTCAACAGTTATCCACGCCATTAAAAAAATAAACGAAAAGATGCTAGAGAGTGCAGAAATAAAGAATGATTACGATATTATTAAACTCAAATTAGCCAACTTATAAACATGTCCACACCTGTGTTTCACATTCACCTGTGGACAAAAAGAATAACTTACGTAAAAAATGAATTTTATAACCATGTGCACATTTTTTTACATAAAATACTAACAAGATACCAACAACTTAAATAGTTAATATTTAAAGAAAAAAACAACTTATACACCAAAAATAACGTCACTAATAATAACAATAATATTTAATAAAAGGATTTTTTGAATGAACACTCAACTTACTGTTAAAGAATTACTGGAACCTTTACAAACTGTTATTGGTGTTGTTGAGAAAAAACAAACACTACCCATTCTTTCACATGTATTAATTCAATTGAAAAATAATCAATTGACATTGACAACAACAGATATGGAAATTGAGATTAGAGCCTCTCACCCTATTCAAACACAAGAAGAAATATCTTTTACTATTTATGCAAAAGATCTAATTGATATTATTAGGAAATTACCTGATACAACGATTATTGAATTCATAATTGAAGAATCTAAAATATACATCAAGACCAATAAAAATTCATTTGAGCTTAATACATTCAATCATCAAGATTTTCCATCCCTACCAAAAATTGAAAATAGTGATGTTATTAAGGTTAATCGTCAACAATTAAAAGAACTGATTGAAAACACGAGTTTTTCTATGGGTAATCAAGATATTAGAGCATATTTAAACGGTTTATATATTGAGGTTAATCAGGACAAAATAACAGTTGTGGCAACAGATGGTCATCGTCTATCTATTGGTGAAATTAAACAAACTAACAGCCTTACAGAGAAGAAAACTGTAATCCTACCAAGAAAGGCTGTATTGGAATTAACTAAAATATTAAACAAAAGTGAGCATACAGAGGTTGATATTCATTTATCAAATAACTATTTTTATCTTGATAGTGATGATACAACAATTATTAGTCGTTTAATTGATGGAAATTTCCCTAATTATTCTCAAGTTTTACCAACTGATTTTGAAAACACAATCGTTATTGATCGTTTAGAATTTCTAAATTCATTACAACAGGCTTCTATCTTTGTTGAAGAGCGTACAAAAGGTGTTAAATTAGTATTTAAAGAATCACAATTAAACATTTTTTCACACTCTGAAAGAGGTCAAGCTAAAACCCAAATCAGTATTAAGAATTTTGATAAAGAAATTGAAATAGCATTTAACATTCATTATTTAATTTCAATTTTAGAAAAATTAACAACCGATGAAATCAACATGGTGGTTCCAGGTGGTGAAAATCAATCTTGTATGCTAAGTAGCCCAGATGATGAAACATATCAATATGTTGTTATGCCAATGCGTATTTAACCGTTCTTAGTTAATAATCAGCATGGCAGTTATTTATAAACTGGCTATCACACAGTTTCGTAATCTAAATCATCAATATATAGAGCCTCATAAACATTTAAATTTGTTTATTGCTAATAACGCCCATGGAAAAACCAATTTCATTGAGGCGATTTATTATCTTGGTCATAATCGTTCTTTTAAAACAAAATCTTTAAAAGAATTAATTGAGTTCGAACAACAGAAATTTCAACTTGATGCTCAAGTAGACGATTATCGAATTAAATTAGAAAAAACAAAACAAAAAACAAGTATAAGTATTAATCAAAATCGATTAAAAAATAGTAGTGAATTGTCAAAGGTTTTACCTATTCAAATCATCACTCCAGATAAAGGATTTATTGTTAACGGAACACCTAAAAACAAAAGATCGTACTTAGATTGGGGGGTGTTCCATGTGAAACCTGATTTTTTATCCGATTTTAAAAAATACAATAAAGCCTTAAAAAATATAAATATTTTATTATCACAACATAAAGATCAAGAGTTGGATTATTGGTTTTTACAAATTGCACAATTATCAGCAGCCATTAATCAATCAAGGCAAGATTATTTAGAACAATTAAAACAAACCAATTCACCAGAGTTAATTAACGATCTATCTGTTTTATTTAAATCAGTAGAATCTTTTAACTATGAATTTAAATCAGGCTGGCCAAAAGAAGTTGATGCGTATAGTGTTGATAGTATTTATCAATATTTATTAAAAAGTAAGGGATTTTTATTTAAATCTAAGTATTTAAATTACGGGCCACATAAAGCAAACCTTAAATTTTATTTAAACGATCAAGAGGAATGTTTTCTTTCTAGAGGTGAACAAAAAACATTGTCTATTGTCTTTTGGTTAACTCAAGTGTCAATGTTGGTTGATAATAATATCCAACCTATTGTTTTAATTGATGATATTTCATCAGAATTAGATGCGACAAAAATTCAAACAATTTTGTGCTTTTTAAAACGTTTAAAAATTCAAATATTTATGACGGATATTGGCTCAAATTTGTTAAAAATTGACGTAGATAATAGTCGTATTTTTAAGATTGATCATGGTGTGATTACTCAGCAATAGCAATTCCTATTTAATTGGATAATATAGGCTTATAAGCCTTTTAAAACAACAATCTAATAAATAACATAAAGTGTTAAAAAAAGTTGTATGACAGCTAGATTTAGCTATGCTCGTGGTATAATAATTTTATTTTTTTAAAGCACTTATGTCGCAAGATCAATCACAAGAATATCAAGCCTCAAGTATTAAAGTTTTAAAAGGGTTAGATGCAGTTCGAAAACGACCAGGAATGTATATTGGTGACACTGATGACGGGTCTGGTTTGCATCACATGGTGTTTGAAGTTGTTGACAATGCTATCGATGAAGCATTAGCTGGTCATTGTTCTAAAATTAATATTACCATTCATGAAGATCAATCAGTATCAGTTACTGATGATGGACGTGGTATCCCAGTTGATATCCATCCAGAAGAAGGTGTATCAGCAGCAGAAGTAATCATGACTATACTACATGCTGGTGGTAAATTTGATGACAACTCATATAAAGTTTCCGGTGGTCTACACGGTGTTGGTGTTTCAGTTGTTAATGCATTAAGTGAATGGGTTGAGTTAACTGTTCATCGTGCCGGTGAAATTCATCGCCAGCGTTATAGTGTTGGTGTACCTGATGAACCAATGAAAGCTATTGGTAAGTCTGATACAACAGGTACTACCATTCATTTCAAGCCTAGTAGTGATGTTTTTGCTATTACTGATTTTAAGTATGATATTTTAGCCAACCGTGTTCGAGAGTTATCATTCTTGAATTCAGGTGTTTATATTGAAATTGAAGAAGTTGCAACAAGCAAAAAAGATGTGTTTATGTATGAAGGTGGTATTAAAGCCTTTGTTGAACATCTTAATAAAGCTAAAAACCCAATCCACAAAGATGTCATCAATATTACGGCTGAACGTGATGATATTACTATTGATGTTGCGTTGCAATGGTCTGACGCTTATCAGGAAAGTATTTATTGTTTTACAAACAACATTCCTCAGCGTGACGGTGGTTCACATTTAGCAGGTTTTAGAGGTGCATTAACACGAACCTTAAACAACTATATCGATAATTCTGGTATGGCTAAAAAAGAAAAAGCAGCAATTACTGGCGAAGATACTCGTGAAGGGTTAACTGCAATTATTTCTGTAAAAGTTCCGGATCCGAAATTCTCATCTCAAACTAAAGATAAATTGGTTTCATCGGAAGTTCGAGCACCAGTTGAATCGGCACTTAATGAAAAACTAGGTGAATATTTATTAGAAAACCCAGCTGAAGCTAAGATTATTGTCGGTAAGATTTTAGATGCATCTAGAGCGCGTAATGCTGCTCGAAAAGCAAGAGAAATGACCCGTCGTAAAGGTGTACTTGATATCGCCGGTTTACCAGGTAAATTGAGTGATTGTCAAACCAAAGACCCAGCTGAAAGTGAAATATTCCTAGTGGAGGGTGATTCAGCAGGTGGTTCTGCCAAACAAGGAAGAGATCGACGCACCCAAGCGATCCTACCATTAAAAGGTAAAATTCTAAATGTAGAGAAAGCACGATTTGAAAAAATGCTTTCTTCTGTTGAAGTTGGTACTTTAATTACAGCATTGGGTTGTGGTATTGGCAAAGAAGAATACGATTTAAGTAAGTTAAGATATCACAAGATCGTCATCATGACGGATGCGGACGTCGATGGTGCGCATATTCGCACACTATTGCTAACTTTCTTTTATCGTTACTTGCCAGAATTAATTGAAAATGGTTATTTATACATTGCCCAACCACCGCTTTACAAAATTAAAAAAGGTAAGCAAGAGCGCTACTTAAAAGATGATCAAGAATTGAATGATTACCTATTGCAAGAAGCGGTGAATGATGCTAATTTATTTTTCAGTGCTGATGTTCCACCAATTTCAGGTATTGCACTTGAATCAGCCGTTAAAGAATACTACAACATCAGTAGTGTTATTTCAAAATTATCAAAACACTATAATGCTGCATTGCTAAAAGCAATTGCAAGTAGTCCGGCGGTTGAAGATTTATCCGATACTAAGTCTATGCAATCTTGGTGTGATATGGTAAGCAAGAGAGTAAATCTAGATTTAACTCCGGCTCAAAAACATACAGTTGTTTATAGTGATAATGAGGTTAAACACACCTTATATGTTTATGGTGTTGAAACAGATAACACCACACTAAGCCAAGCATTTTTTGATTCAGCTGATTATCAAATAATTAAAGAGTTTTCTATTAAAATTGAAAGTGCAATTGATGATCAATCATTTCTTGAAAAGAAGAGTAAACAAATAAAAATTAACAGCTTTAGTGACGTGGTCAATTTCATAATCGATGATGCTAAAAAAGGTCAAAGTTTTCAGCGTTACAAAGGTTTGGGAGAAATGAATCCTGAGCAGCTTTGGGAAACCACTATGGATCCTGAGCAAAGAACCCTACTTAAAGTTAAAATTGAAGATGCAATTGCATCCGATGAAGTATTCTCAACCCTTATGGGTGACGAGGTAGAGCCTCGTAGAAAATTTATCGAAGACAATGCATTGTCAGTCGACAACTTAGATTTTTAACCTAATTTAATATAGATAAACAAGGAGTTATATTATGTCTAAACAAAACCCAGTCGTTGCTGTAACAGGCTCATCAGGTGCAGGAACTACGTTTGTAAAAAAAGCTTTCGAACGTATATTTGATGCAAAAAAATTAAACGTAAGTATCGTTGAAGGTGATAGTTTTCACAAATTTGAACGTGCTGATATGAAGCTTGAGGTTGAAAAATCTCGTTCAGCAGGAAAAGTATTAACCCATTTTGCAGAAGATGCGAATCATTTTGATACATTAGAAGCGTTATTTAAGCAATACGGCCAAGATGGAACAGGTAAGAAGCGTTACTACATCCATTCTGATGAAGAAGCGGTAGAGCATAATGCACGTCTAGGTACTAACTTAGAGCCTGGACAATTTACTCCTTGGGAAGATATCGAATCAGGTACTGATTTAATGTTTTACGAAGGTTTGCATGGTGGTGTCAGAACTGAAAAGTCAGATGTTGCTTCACAAGTTGATTTGTTAGTTGGCGTTGTGCCAGCAGTAAACATTGAGTGGATTCAAAAGATTCATCGTGACACTTCAGAGCGTCCTTATACGCCTGAGCAAGTTGCAGAGATTATTCTTGATCGTATGCCAGACTATGTGAAATTTATTACACCACAATTTGACAATACGCACATCAACTTTCACCGTATTCCATTAATCGATACATCTAATCCGTTTAGTGGACAAGCTGTTCCTTCGCCTGAAGATTCATTGGTGGTAACAAGTGTTAGAATCGACGGTATTGATTTACAAGCAGTTGCTGATAAATTACCTGCAGATGCAATGGCATTTTTACAAAATGACAAGACCTTAGTTTACAAAGGTAGCTACATGGTTGATGTAATGGAGTTAATGCTAACACCAATTATTGATGAATTAATGGCTAATAAGTAGTATTACTGATCAATTGATAGGTCCTGGTGGTTTGAATAACTATCAGGACTTTTTTATGCAACAATCTAAATGAATACTATGAATAATACAACTCCTCAAAAACCAAGCTTTTATCAATTTTTTGTTTACTGGCTGAAACTTGGATTTATTAGTTTTGGCGGCCCAGCGGGTCAAATTGCTATGATGCATCAAGAGCTTGTAGAGAGAAGACGTTGGATTTCTGAACATCGATTTTTACATGCGTTGAATTACACAATGGTTCTACCAGGGCCTGAGGCTCAACAACTAGCCACCTATATTGGTTGGTTGATGTTCGGTGTTCGTGGTGGTATTGTTGCAGGTGTTTTATTTGTATTGCCATCATTGTTTATTTTAAGTGGACTTACTTGGGTTTATTTAAGTTATGGTGAGGTTGATGCTGTAGCTGGTATTTTGTACGGAATTAAGCCTGCAGTAACGGCGATTATTCTTTTTGCAGCGTATCGTATTGGTTCAAAGGCGCTATCAAATATCGTGCTTAAAGTATTAGCTGTATTGGCATTTATTGCTATTTATCAGTTTGAAATTGCCTTTCCTTATATTGTATTAATTGCTGCAACTATAGGATTTTTTGGTGCAATGATGTCTCCTGATACCTTTACTGTTGGTGCGCATCATGGTAGTTCTAAATCAGACTATGGACCTGCATTAATCGATGATGACACACCAACACCAGAACACGCCAAATTTAAATGGTCACGCTTAGTATCTTTTGCCTTGATTGGTGTTGGATTGGGTATGGCTATGTTTGTATTGTTAACAGATCCAGTATTAAATAACATGGCTGAATTTTTCACTAAAGCAGCATTGGTTACCTTTGGTGGTGCTTACGCAGTGTTGCCGTATATTTATCAGGGTGGTGTTGATCAGTATCAATGGCTAACCAGTGTACAAATGATGGATGGCTTGGCGCTTGGTGAGACAACCCCTGGTCCTTTAATTATGATTGTAGCTTTTGTGGGTTTTGTAGGTGCATGGACAAAAGAGATTTTTGGCCCTGAGGCTCAATTTTTAGCAGGCTTTGCAGGTGCGGCCGTGGCGACATTCTTTACTTTTCTACCATCATTTTTGTTTATTTTTATTGGTGGACCAGGTGTTGAAGCAACCAGAGGAGATCTAAAGTTTAGTGCACCTCTATCTGCAGTTACCGCAGCAGTGGTAGGTGTGATTATTAATCTAGCAGTATTCTTTGCACAAAACACACTATGGCCTAGCGGCAATGAATTTGATGTTATAGCTGCCTTAATTGGCATTGTAGCCTTTGTTGCATTATTCCGATATAAGGTGGGAATAATGACCGTTATCGCTGTTTGTGCAATGCTTGGTTTAGGTTTGACGCTAGTCTAGCTTACTTGTTTACTTAATAACAATGTTCACAAGCTTGTTAGGTACAACAATCACTTTGACAATGGTTTTATCCTTGGTAAATTTGCATACATTTTCATCAGCTAGCGCTTGAGCTTCTACAATTGATTTATCAGTATTAGCATTCAACATTAGCTTTGCACGTAATTTCCCATTCACTTGAACGATAATCTGCACTTCATCTTGTTGTAGGGCTTTTTTGTCAACTGAAGGCCAAAGTGTATCGATGATTGCCTCTTGATGTCCTAATTGTTGCCACAAGTAGTGACATAAGTGCGGTGTTATTGGGCTTAATGTGCGTAGGATAATTTCAATAGACTCAAGACGAATTGCCATTGATTGTCCGTCTGTTTGTTTAAATCTACCCAGTGTGTTGGTAAGCTCCATTAACGCAGCAATTGCTGTATTGAAAGAATGTCTACGATCGATATCATCAGTTATCTTTGATAAAGATTGATGGGTTTTTTGACGTATTTGTTTCTGCTCTTTATTTAAAGTTACACCGTCTAAACTCAAAGCATCGTTTGTTTTAGCATCTGCTAAATAGCCTTCTACCAGACGATACACCTTGTTTACAAATCGGTAAGAACCCTCTAAGCCAGAGTCGCTCCATTCAAGGTCTTGTGTTGGAGGTGCGGCAAATAAGATAAACAGGCGAACGGTATCGGCACCATATTTTTGAATCATATCAGCAGGATCAACAGTATTACCCTTTGATTTACTCATCTTTGCGCCATCTTTTAGCACCATACCCTGAGTGAGTAGGTTTTTAAAGGGCTCATCATGATTGATTAGACCTTCATCGCGTAGTAATTTGCTAAAAAATCTTGCGTACAATAAGTGTAAGATCGCATGTTCAATACCACCAATATATTGATCAACCTCAAGCCAGTAATCTGCACGCTCATCAAGCATTGCCTCGGTATTATCGGCACAGGCATACCTCGCAAAATACCATGATGACTCAAAGAAGGTATCAAAAGTATCTGTCTCACGCTGCGCTTCACCGCCACAAGTTGGACAAGTTGTTTGATAGAATTCTGGCATTTTTTTAATCGGTGAACCGATTCCATCAAAGCTAACATCTTCTGGCAGAGTGACTGGTAAATCTGTTTCTGGCACACCCACTGATCCGCATGATTCACAATTAATGATTGGAATTGGACAGCCCCAGTAACGCTGTCTAGAAATACCCCAGTCACGCAAACGGTAATTAGTTTGTTTTTCGCCTAAATTAGAAGTGTTAAGCTTTTGTGCAATGGCTTCAAAGGCTTCATCAAAATTAAGGCCATCAAATTCACCAGAGTTGCACAAGATGCCTTTATTGGTAAATGCGTTTTGAGTGATGTCATGCTCAGCATTAATAGGTCTGATAACCTCAAGCATCGGAATGGTGTATTTCTGCGCAAATTCATAGTCACGCTGATCGTGTGCAGGAACACTCATGACTGCTCCTGTGCCATATCCCATTAGGACAAAGTTAGCAATCCAAATTTGTACTTCTTGACCAGTAATTGGATGGACGCAGGTTAAGCCTGAATTGACACCCTTTTTTTCCATAGTCTCCATGGCGGCTTCGGAGGTCTCCATGGTTTTACAATCATCAATAAATGCTTGTACTTCAGTATTGTTAGAACCTGCCTCTATAGCCAGAGGGTGTTCACTGGCAACAGCTAAATAGGTAACACCCATCAGAGTATCAGGGCGAGTTGTGTAGACTTTTAATGGCTCATTATTGATTCGGTTAAAACTTATTTCAAGGCCTACCGACTTTCCAATCCAATTCTTTTGCATGGTTTTAACCGCATCTGGCCAACCGTCTAAAGAGTCAAGAGATTCAAGTAATTCATCAGCATAATCAGTTATTCGCATAAACCATTGAGAGATTTCTTTTTTCTCAATGAGTGCATCAGAGCGCCAACCACGACCATCAATCACTTGTTCATTGGCTAATACAGTTTGGTCTACTGGATCCCAGTTGACCACTGCATTTTTTTTGTAAACTAAGCCTTTTTTAAATAATTTAACAAATAACCATTGCTCCCATTTGTAGTATTTTGGATTGCAAGTAGCAATTTCACGTGACCAATCATAGCCAAAACCAAGCTGAGATAGTTGGTCACGCATGTAGTCGATATTTTCATAAGTCCATTTTGCTGGTGCAACTTTGTTTTTTAAAGCGGCGTTTTCTGCGGGTAAACCAAATGCATCCCATCCAATTGGTTGCATGACATTTTTACCCTGCATTTTTTGAAATCTTGAAATGACATCACCAATAGAGTAGTTGCGAACATGACCCATGTGCAATCGACCTGAAGGATATGGAAACATACTTAAACAGTAGTATTTTTCTTTCGAAGAGTCTTCAACAACCTCAAATGATTTGTTTTCTTTCCAGTATTGTTGTGCTTGACTCTCTATTTCAAGAGCATTGTATTCTGAATTCATAATTTATATTGATTTATTTACTGCCAATATCACACTGTGAAATGGCCGAATTAAGTTGTAATGTGCCGACTAATTCATCGATGCTATTAAGATTATTGTCAATTAGATATTGACTGATGCCCTGATTAATTTTTGGACAAACAAGTGGATCATAAAATAAAGCAGTACCAATACCAACAGTAGCCGCACCTGCAATGATAAATTCAATGGCGTCATTGGCAGTCATGATGCCACCCTGGCCAATAATAGGTACATTGTGGTGCTTACTGACTTGATAGACTTGGTGTACTTTTAATAGTGCCACTGGCTTAATGGCAGGGCCGGATAATCCACCCTGGTTATTGCCAATGATAGGGGTGCGCGTAGCAGTATCAATTGACATCCCCATTAACGTATTAATCACAGCTAACCCATCTGTGCCGCCATCAATACATCGTTGAGCGCTAAGAGCGATATTCGTTTGATTAGGGGATAGTTTTGTAATTAAGGGTTTGCTAGTATTTTTTCGGCAAATATCAACCACCCTGTATGACATATCTGGATCATTACCAAAAGCAACACCACCTTCTTTAACATTTGGACAAGAAATATTAATTTCAATTGCATCAATATCAGAGTCATCAAAGCGTTTGGCTATTTCTCCATACTCTTCAACAGAAGAGCCTGAAATATTAATAATAAAGCGTGTTTCCTGTTTATCCAAATTTGGCATAATGTCATTAATAACAACATCAGTACCTGGATTTTGCAAGCCAATTGCGTTAATCATTCCTTGTGGTGTTTCAGTTACTCGGCTTGGTATGTTGCCTAATCTTGGCTCTAAAGTCGTACCCTTTAGACAAATGGCGCCGACATCCGTGTTTGAGAAGCCTTCGATTCGAGTGTACTCTTCACCAAAGCCAACGCAGCCAGAAAGAAGGATAATTGGCGAGTCTAATTGCAAGCCACAAAATTCAGTTTTTAAGTTATTGTGCATACGTAGTATTATACATTTTTGCTGTTAAAATTAGTCATTATGAAAGGTTTGTTTATAAGCGGAAGTGGTACCAACGTTGGCAAAACGTTTATTGCTGAGCGATTGATTCGATTGTTATCAAAAACAAGACCTGTTGCCGTTAGAAAACCAGTTGAGAGTGATTGTAAAGTTGTTAATGGAATTCTTATCACTCATGATGCAATAGCACTCCAAAAGGCAAGTAATATCGTGGAAAATATTAACAATGTTTGTCGTTATCAGTTTACTCAGTGCTCTAGTGGTGAGAGTGCAAGTATTGCATCGGACAAAGTGCTTGGCTTGACAGATCTTATCGATGCATGTCAATCTAGTAATTATGTCGTTGTTGAAGGTGCTGGAGGGTTGCTTTCTCCAATCGCCCTAGATACGCTCAATATTGATTTGGCAGTCACCCTTAAGTTACCACTGGTCTTGGTGGTTAAGGATGAATTAGGTGCCGTTAATCAGGCTTTGTTAGTAATTAAAGTAGCTGAACAGTACAATCTAGAGATAGCTTGTGTGGTTTTGAATCAAATTATAGAAAACACACTGGATAATGTAATCGCTATTAAGCGCTATAGCGATTGTAAAGTGGTAGTTTACAATGAAAAAAAACTCGATCTATTTGAGAGTGAAATAGATCGAGTTTTTACGTAGTACTTTTAATCTAACAACGTCAGTGTTGGTTTTTTGTCAACTTCCGGCTCTTGTTTTTTAGATTCGAAAAACATTCCTTCACCATTTTCCCCTGCATAGATGCTCATTACTGCATCGGTAGGAATGTAAACGTCAATAGATTGTCCAGAGAAACGAGCCTTGAAGCCAACATGATTGTTATCAAGCACCAAAGACTGTGTTGCAGTGCTAGCAATATTTAAAACGATACGATCATCTTGAATAAACTGCGTAGGTACAATCACCTTTGTATTGGTGCAATCAACCAGAATATGGGCAGTAAACCCTGAGTCTTCCATCCATTGATGATAGGCTCTGATTAGATAAGGAGCAACGGCAGCCATTTTGGTTTAGTTATATTCTTTTTCGCAGTCTGTTAGAGATGCCTTGAATGAGTCTCTTGCAAATAATCTTTTTCCATAGTCAGTAACAGCCTTTCCAGGTGCGCCTAAGTTTATATCAAGCTTCTTCATTCGCCATAATAATGCCGCAAGACAAGCATCTACAATTGTCATGTCTTCACTTTTAAAGAATGGCTTGTAAGCAAATAAAGGCACCAATTCGATCAAATTACTTTTAAGAATTTTTCTCGCTTCTTCAGCAGCTTTTTTACTACCTGTTTCAATTGTGTGAACAAGCTCAAACCAACAGCCAGCAGAACGAGTGAATCTGAAAATCATCAATCTTTTTTCTGATTTTTCAATAGGATCAACAGGCAATAGCGGTGGGAATGGGAATCTTTCATCAAGGTATTCCATGATAACTGACAAGTCGTATAAAACAATACCGCGGTCAAATAATGTTGGCAATGATTGGCAAGGGTTTAGTTCTAAAATATCCTCTGGCATTTCATCGATTTGAATGTTAA
>DTUI01000006.1 GCA_012964205.1 Candidatus Thioglobus sp. | reverse complement strand
TTGTTGGTAGTAAAATTACCTTTAAATATTACGGCTTCACGAACAAGGGTAATTTCAAATATCCTGTCTATTTAAGAGTTAGAGTAGAATAATTGAAGCTTGATTTGAATTTACAAGGTAAATAAAACATGATAAAAATTGCAGTGGTTGGCGCATCAGGGCGCATGGGTCAAACTATTATTGAATCCATTAATCAAAATGATAAAGTAACACTGGGCGCAACCTTAGATAAGGGTGATGATTTAGCTTCGGTGGCAGATCAATTTGATGTATTGATTGATTTCACTAGACCTGAAGCAACACTCGATTATCTTAAGGCTTGTCAGCAATTAAACAAATCTATAGTGATTGGCACCACAGGTTTTGATGATGCAGGGCTTGAGGTGATCAACAATGCTGCTAAACAAATCCCGGTGGTATTTGCACCAAACATGAGTGTTGGTGTTAATTTAACATTGAAGTTGCTTGATATGGCGGCCAAGGTGATTGGACCAGACTCTGAT
Organism: Candidatus Thioglobus sp.; assembly: GCA_012964205.1. GTDB lineage: Bacteria > Pseudomonadota > Gammaproteobacteria > PS1 > Pseudothioglobaceae > Thioglobus_A. The sequence continues at coordinate 4,006 of DTUI01000006.1, read as the reverse complement.
ATTGAAATCGTTGAAGCGCACCATCGTCATAAGGTTGATGCACCATCAGGCACAGCACTCAAAATGGGCGAGGTGGTTGCCAATGCACTTGGCAGGGATTTATCGACTTGTGCTGTCTATGGTCGTGAAGGTATTGAAGAGCCACGCGATCGTCAAACGATTGGCTTTTCTACTATTCGTGGTGGCGATGTAGTTGGCGAGCACACAGTGAGCTTCTTTATGGAGGGTGAGCGTGTTGAAATTACCCATAAAGCTTCATCGCGCTCAACATTTGCAAATGGTGCAGTGCGTGCAGCAAGCTGGCTAAATGATAAATCTGCAGGTTTGTACAACATGCAAAATGTACTAGACTTGTAGGCGGTCATTATGCTATATGCTATTATTTCACAAGACATTGAAAATTCATTAGAAAAAAGAATGTCAGTGCGTCCGGCTCACATTGAGCGTTTAAATATTTTAAAAAATGAAGGTCGCTTAATATTGGCTGGTCCTCATCCTGCGATAGATAATAATGATCCAGGTGAAGCCGGCTTTACTGGTTCGTTAGTAGTGGCTGAATTTGATTCATTATCAGATGCTCAAACCTGGGCAGATGCAGACCCATATATGGCGTCCGGTGCATATGCAAGCGTGATAGTTAAGCCGTTTAAAAAAGTATTGCCATGAGTTTGATTTTTAGACCTTTATTTGAAAAACAAAGTTCAACTTATACTTACTTGTTGGCTGATTCTCAAAGCAAAGAGGCCATTATTATTGATGCGGTTAGCGAAACTAAACAGCGTGATATTGGCTTAATTGAGGAGCTTGGATTAAACCTTAAGTACATTATTGAAACCCATGTGCATGCTGATCATATTACTAGCTCATGCCCTTTGAAAGATAAATTTAACCAGGCTCAAATTGTCATAGGTGAAGCTAATTCAGTAGTTTGTGCTGATGTATTAATTAAGGATGGTGAAAATTTACAGTTTGGTGAATTTACACTAACCGCGCTTTCTACGCCGGGCCATACAAATGGCTGCATGTCATTTGTTGTGGGCGATAAAGTTTTTACCGGTGATGCGCTACTGATTAGAAGTTGTGGTCGTTGTGATTTTCAAGGTGGATCAGCTGACAAGCTTTTTGATTCCATTCAAAAAATATTCACATTGCCAGATGAAACTTACGTTTATCCTGCGCATGATTATGGTGGTCGCACTGTTAGTTCGATTTGGGAAGAAAAAGCCTTTAATGAAATGATTGGTGGTAATGTAGACAAACAAGAGTTTGTACGTAGGGTTGATGCTATGGAGTTATCTTTGCCAGCTAAAATCCATGTAGCTGTACCGTCAAACCAAGTGTGTGGCTCAAGAATTGTGACTAGTAAATCATGAGAGGCTACTCATTGGATCCACACCCAAGTATCAAAGTTGTTACCGAACAGTATGCCGTGGTTCGAATTCCGCGTGTAAAGCGTGAGCGTGTACCTGCAAACAATGTTGAAATCATGGATGGTCTAAAGATGGCCATGGATAAATCGGATCCAAAAAACCATCTTTATGCTGCTAAGGTTTTAGGCCCATCTCGCTCATCTGAGGGCGTGATTTTGTATTACATTTTAGAGATGTACAATCACGGATGAAATGGCTTGGATTGGTATTTGTTCTTTTATCAACACTTTCCCAGGCAAGTGAAAAGTTCGAGATAGAGTTTGATTCTGGAGAGTTGATTAGCATTGATGTTTATCATGCAGGTGGCGATACGTTATATCTTTACTTACCTTCTGAGCGTGGTTTAGGTAATGGATATGTTTCCACTGCCCAGAAGATGGCTTCTAAAAATCAAACATTTTGGGCTGTTGATCTACACTCAAGCTATATGATTGCACCTAGTCGCAATAGCATTGATAAATTCAATATTGACGATTTATTAGAGCTTGTTGATTATTCAAAAGATCAGGGTTTTGAGAAATTATTTTTCATTGCTTCCGGCCGTGGTGCGCAACTAGCTCTTAAAATTTCAAATAAATGGCAGTTAAAAAATCCTGACTCTGATTATCTAAAAGGGCATATATTTCATTCACCTTATTTGATTCATGGCAAGCCGAAACTAGGAGGTAAGGCTGAGTATATGAATATTGCCAAAGCTAGCAATCTGCCTGTCTATTTGATATTGCCTCAATACGGAACCAAGTATTTTCGAGCAGAAGAGATTGTTGGCACCTTAAAAACAGGTGGTAGCTCTGTCTTTACTCATCGTCTTAAAGGTGTGAATGGTGGATTTCACATGCGTAATGAGCAGGATTTATCCAAAATAAGTTTGCAAGCAAAAGGAGACCTGAACAATACTTATTTACTAGCATCCAATTTGATGCTTACTGTTAACCCGCCAGAACCATTGAAATATAATGGAACTGAAAAAAAATCAGCTGAAATTTCATTCAGTGAGTCAGTATTAAAATCTTACACACAAAAGCAGTCTATTCCACTCGCGCTTGACAACTTGGCTGGAGAAAGGGTTAGTCTAGACCAGTATAAGGATCAAGTGGTTTTGCTAAATTTTTGGTCCAGTTGGTGTAAACCCTGTGTTGAAGAGATTCCTTCTTTGATTAGATTGAAAAATAAATTAGATCAACAGAATTTTCAAATCATCACTATTAATGTTGGCGAATCAAAACAAACAATTAAAGACTTTATGAAAAGAGTTAAGTTTAACTTGCCAATTTTATTGGATGATTCTGGTGTGGCGGTAAGAGACTGGGGGGTATACGCTTATCCATCTAGTTTTTTATTAGATAAAAATGGCTCGATTCGTTATGCCTATCGAGGCGCCCTGGAGTGGGATACGCCGAGCATTATAAAGACTATCAGTCAACTACTTTGAAACAATACGACGTTATTATTATCGGCGCTGGTGCGGCAGGTTTAATGTGCGCTGCTCAGGCATCTAAGCGTGGGCGTAGTGTGATTGTTTTGGATAAAGCTAGCAAGGCGGGAAAAAAGATTTTAATTTCAGGTGGTGGGCGTTGTAATTTCACCAACTTATATATTGAGCCAGAAGCATTCATTGCTAACAATCCGCATTTTTGTAAATCAGCTTTGTCACGCTACACTCAATGGGATTTTATTGCCTTGCTTGAATCGCACCAATTAAGTTGGACTGAAAAAACATTGGGCCAGTTGTTTTGCGATCAAAAATCTAACGCCGTTGTTGATGTGCTTTTGAGTGAGTGTGCAGATGTCGATATAACCTTAAATACAGATGTCAATAAAATTGAGTTTGAAGAGCGATATCTTATTAGTACTAATCATGGTGATTTTCAAGCTGAATCGCTAGTTATTGCTACTGGTGGGCCGAGTATTCCTAAAATGGGCGCAACAGATTTTGGCCTGCAAATAGCTAAACAATTTGGGCACAAGTCTATCGCCTTTAGGCCAGCCTTGGTGCCGTTTACTTTTTCCCAACAAGATATTGGTCGTTATTTTAAAGATTTATCTGGGTTGTCGCTTGAGGTAAATATCAGTTGCAATAATCAAAGTTTTAAAGAGATGGCACTCATTACTCATCGAGGTATTAGCGGCCCAGCTGTATTGCAAATATCCTCTTATTGGCGCAAGGGTGATCCAATTGAAATTGACTTGTTGCCGGGTATTGATGCCGTAGAGTTGTTACTTTCTGCGCAGCAAGACCGCGGTACTACTAACCTTAAAAATATTTTAAATGAGCATTTTTCAAAACGATTAGCACATCGATTAGCGCAGGTACTCATGCCAGTGGATCTTAGTGAAAAAGCGTTGGGTGACATTAATCAATCAGATCTTAAGTCATTTGCACAAATCTTAAATAATTGGGTGTTAACGCCGAGTGGTACTGAAGGTATGCGTGTGGCTGAAGTTTGCACCGGTGGCGTTGATACCGATGCACTATCATCCAAGACCATGCAGTCTAACAAACAACCTGGCTTATATTTCATCGGTGAAACCGTCGATGTTACTGGCTGGCTGGGTGGCTACAATTTCCAATGGGC
>DTUI01000005.1 GCA_012964205.1 Candidatus Thioglobus sp. | reverse complement strand
GTAAGTTGTAAATTGACCGTTGACGGCGCTAAATAAGTCAGCATGCCGGCAGAATCAATGGCAATGTTATTACCCGCTTTAATCTTTAACTGCTCAATATCTTTATCACTGCCTGTTACCCAGCGCGCTGTAGCAATAGCAATCGTTTCAAACTGACAATCAACATTGTATTCGTATTTAAGACGGTGAGCGACTACATCAAATTGTAAAACACCGACTGCACCTAAAATTTGTGAAGAATTAATAATAGGGCGAAAAACTTGAGTTGCACCTTCTTCCGAAAGTTGATCAAGGCCTTTTTGCAAGGCTTTAGCTTTAAGAGGGTCCTTAAGTTGAGCGCGACGAAATAACTCCGGTGCAAAATTTGGAATACCTTTAAAAGTGAGTTTTTCACCTTGGGTGAACGTATCACCAATGCTAATACCGCCATGATTATGAATACCGATTACGTCACCTGCATAGGCCACTTCAGTGCTAGAGCGTTCACGTGACATAAAGGTCACTGCATTGGCGATTTTGATTTGCTTGCCAGTGGCAACTTGCAAGACCTTCATGCCTTTTTTATATTCACCACTAACTATGCGCATAAAAGCTAAACGGTCATGGTGCTTAGGATCCATGTTGGCTTGAATTTTAAAGATAAATCCAGTAAGTTTGCTTTCGTCGGGTTTAACATTGCGTACATCTGATTCTCTATCCTGGGGAATAGGTGCATACTCAATAAAACCATCAAGTAAATTCTGAATACCAAAGTTAGAAATGGCTGAACCAAAAAATACTGGCGTTTGTCTACCTGCTAAAAAATCATCAACATTAAAAGGTGTGGTGGTTTCGGTAATAAGTTCTACCTCTTCACGCATCTCTTGAACAGCATCCGCACCCAGAATTTCATCCAATTGTGGATTATCAACACCTTCGATAATAATATTTTCACCAATCTCAGAGTTTTTACCTGCTTCATATAAATAGACTTTATCTTCAAGCAAATGCACTACACCTTTAAAGCGCTTACCCATGCCAATTGGCCAAGTGATAGGTGCACATTCGATGTTTAGTACTGTCTCAACCTCATCCAAAAGATCAATTGGCTCTTTGCCTTCGCGATCAAGTTTGTTGATAAAGGTTAGAATTGGCGTGTCTCGCAAACGACAAACTTCCATGAGTTTGATTGTGCGCATTTCTACACCCTTGGCAACGTCAATTACCATTAGCGCTGAGTCAACTGCTGTTAGGGTGCGGTAAGTATCTTCGGAGAAGTCTTCGTGTCCTGGTGTATCAAGTAAGTTGATAACATGTTTGTCATATTCAAACTGCATGATAGATGAGGTAATGGAAATACCTCTTTCTTTTTCCATTTCCATCCAATCAGAAGTTGCATGTGTACTGGCTTTTCTAGCTTTGACACTACCGGCAGTTTTAATCGCACCTGCATATAACAATAGTTTTTCGGTGACGGTGGTTTTACCAGCATCAGGGTGAGAGATAATCGCAAAGGTGCGACGTTTAGAGACTTCAGACATAATTAGTTTTTATTGGTAATAATTAACTCGACACCTGATTCATCAAACATCTCTTTTGAGAGTTGAACGCTTTCATTCCAGTTATCAAGTTCTTTGGATTTCTCAACTACAACTTTTTTTATACCAACTTGAATAATACCTTTGGCGCACTCTGAGCAAATTGGCAAGCCGTAAACATATAGTGTCGCACCATCTAAAGAGGCGCCAGAGTAAGTTGCGTTGTAAATGGCGTTCATTTCTGCATGAACCACCAGCTTGTATTTTGTGTCACGATTATTGTAGCGTTCATCAGTGTCATGGATGCCGCGAGGAAAGCCATTAAACCCCTGGGAAAGAACTTCCTTTTTACTGCCAACAGTAACTGCACCTACCTGAGTAGACGGGTCTTTTGACCAAGTCGAAACTTCTTTAGCAAGTGATAGGTAGCGTTGATCCCATTTGTTGAGTGTGGTTTTCATAGTAATGGTATTTTAACGTATCTTGATTGAGGCAAGACTAACCAGTACTAAGATTAAAGTGATCATCCAAAAGCGCACAATAATTTTTGGCTCTGATATGCCTTTTTTCTCAAAATGATGATGAATCGGCGCCATTAAGAAAAAGCGTTTTTTGGTGCGCTTGTAGTAAGCTACTTGAATAATAACACTTAGCGTTTCAGCTACGAATACACCACCCATGATGAATAGTAAAATTTCTTGACGTAGAAGGATGGCAATAACTGCCAAAACAGCACCCAATGCTAGTGAACCAACATCACCCATGAAGATTTCTGCAGGGTAGGTGTTAAACCATAAGAATCCCAAACCAGCACCAACTAAAGCACTACAGATAACAAACAACTCACCAGTGCCAGGCATAAATGGCATATTTAGGTAGTTTGAAAAATTATAATTACCACTGATATAGGCGAATAATGCCAAGGCGCTAGAAATTAAAATGACCGGCATAATAGCAAGCCCGTCCAGCCCGTCTGTTAAATTAACAGCGTTAGAAGATCCAACGATAACAAAATATGTCAGCACAAGAAAGCCAACAATACCTAATGAAAACGTTACATCTTTAAAAAATGGAATAAGCAGTTCGGTTTGAATAGGGCTGTCGATTGCAGTTACAATCCAAAATCCAATGACTATTGCACCGACCGATTGGCCTAGCATTTTTTTGCGAGAGCTTAATCCGTCAGATGATTTTCGTTTGATTTTCAAATAATCGTCAATAAATCCAATACCACCAAAAATAACAGCAGTAGTCATAACAATCCACAAGTACACGCTACTCCAATCCGCCCAAATTAATGAGCTAACAATAAAGGCAAATAAGATCATCACGCCACCCATTGTTGGCGTGCCAGATTTTGCTAGGTGAGATTCAGGACCATCCGTTCTGATGACTTGACCAATTTGGTATTGATGTAGTTTTTTAATAAAGTAGTGCCCTAATGCCAGACTGATTAACAATGAGGCTAGCATGGCTAGTACAGCCCTTAGGGTGAGGTAATTAAGCACCTCAAAGCTAGGGTTAAGGCTTGTTAAAAAACCAATAAGTTCTAAAAACATAGGAATTTACTCGATATCGTTAATAGATAATAATTTTAATTTAAAAATCAAAATATTTTCTGATGATAATCCACTACGCTCACTATCGCCATAAATTTGCGAATAAGGGGCGATTAACGTGCGTTTTTCACCAACACTCATTGACAATACTGAAGAGTCAATCAAGCTAATAATAGTGCCAGATCCAGCTGCAAATGGAAGTGGCACTCCGGCTTCTCTCATGTTGGTTCCATCATCTAGATCAATTGAAAGGTCAATCTTGACTAGATCACCCTTGCTAGGCTTGTCACCATTGCCAGCTTGAGTAATTTCTACAAAATGACCTATGTCGGCCAATGTGGCATTTGTATAATTTTTATGTACAAAATCTGCCAGTTTTGCTTTTTTCTTGGCTATTTTTTCGTTTTCTTGATCACTGTGAGCTTCATTGATAGTATTAAAAGCAGCTTCATCAGTGTTAAAGTTTAAGGCTGCTTTACCAATTCGAATAATTTTCATCTTGCGAATGAAGTCATTTTTTTTGATATTGTTAACAACATCCATACCTTTAACTACTTGGCCAAACACTGTATGCTTTCCATCTAGCCAAGGTGTCGCTGTGTGAGTGATAAAAAACTGAGAGCCGTTAGTATTGGGTCCAGAATTTGCCATAGATAGAATACCGCCAGTATGGTGACTTAAGTCAGTAATTTCATCCTTAAATTTATAGCCTGGACCACCAGTGCCATTGCCTTTTGGGTCGCCACCTTGGATCATAAAATTGTCAATTACTCGGTGAAATTTTAAGCCATTATAAAAAGGCTTTCCAGTTTGAATGTTTGAAAGTTTTGTGCCTTCGGCCAAACCCACAAAGTTAATAACGGTTAGTGGTGTTTTTTCAAACTCAAGTTGAACAATGATATCACCCTGGTTGGTATGTAGATTTGCATACAGGCCATCATCAAGTTTTGCCTGTGAAGTGAGTGAAAAAACAAGTGTAAAAACGATAAGAAAAAGACGAGGCATAAGCAGTGATTTTGAGCAGTCAATAAAGATATTGATGATACCTAAAAACACAATAAAAATAAGGCTAACAATACGGTAAAATATCACTAAATTTATTATTTACTTGTATTAGGAAAAAGCCATGTCTTTATTAATTACCGACGAATGTATTAACTGTGATGTTTGTGAGCCAGAGTGTCCAAATGAAGCGATTTATATGGGTGATGAAATCTATGAAATAGATGGCGATTTGTGTACAGAGTGTGTTGGTCATTTTGATGAGCCACAATGTGTTGAAGTATGCCCTGTAGATTGTTGTCTGCCTGATAAAAATCGTGTTGAAACAGAAGAAGAGTTACTAGCCAAACTAAAGTAACTTAAGCCAGACAATAAAAAGGCGACCCGAGGGTCGCCTTTTTATTGTTGATATGTATTTGGTTATTTACCTAATACATCCTTAAGTGCTGCTAAGCATAAAGTAATATTCTCTTTTCTAGAAGAGTGGCCCATTAAGCCAATACGCCATACTTTTCCAGCATAAGCGCCAAGGCCTGCACCAATTTCTAAATTGTAATCATTTAATAAGGTTGCACGAACTGCTGCGTCATCAACACCTTCAGGAATGAATACTGTGTTAAGCTGAGGCAGACGATCTGCTTCATTAACTAAGAAGTTAATGCCCATTGCTTCAAGGCCTGCTTTTAGCTCTAGGTGGTTCGCTTTGTGGCGTGCCCAAGAGTTTTCTAAACCCTCTTCAGTAATCATAACTAAAGACTCATGTAGACCGTATAGTGTATTAACAGGCGCTGTATGATGGTAAGTTCTTTTTGCACCTTCGCCCCAGTAACCCATTACAAGGTTTAAATCTAAGAACCAAGAAGTCACTGGTGTTTTACGATTTTTAACTTTAGTTAAAGCGCGCTCGTTAAAACTCACTGGTGAAATGCCTGGCATAGCAGATAAACATTTTTGTGTACCAGAGTAAATAGCATCAATTTCCCACTCGTCAACACGAAGTTCAGAGCCAGCTAGAGAAGTTACTGCATCAACAATAGTAATACAGTCATTGTCATGTGCAAGCTTACATAATGCTTTAGCGTCAGATTGAGCGCCCGTAGAAGTTTCAGCATGTACAAAAGCTAGGATTTTTGCATCTGGGTTTTCTTTTAAAGCTTGCTCTACTTTATCAGTTGATACTGCTTCGCCCCATGCATCCTCTACAACAATTGCTTCACCACCAAGACGTGTAATGTTTTCTTTCATTCGCATGCCGAATACACCGTTGATACAAACAACGACTTTATCGCCAGGCTCAACCAAGTTGGCAAAACAAGTTTCCATACCGGCAGAACCAGGTGCAGACACAGGCATGGTTAATTCATTTTCAGTTTTAAAAATGTATTTCAAGCCTTCTTTGGTTTCGTTCATCATGCCAACAAAAGCAGGATCTAAATGTCCAATGGTTGGTCTTGCCATTGCTAACAAGATTCTTGGGTGTACATCAGAAGGACCTGGGCCCATTAAAGTTCTTATTGGTGGATTAAATGATTTCATAGTCTTTTAATGTTTATTAAATTTAAAGAAGTCATTATAATTACTTGTATGTCAGTTATTAAAGAATTATCTCGCGTACTACCTAAGGGTATTGTGCTCACCGGTGAAGAAAACACACGACCGTTTGAATGTGATGGCCTGAGTGTTTATCGTCAAAAGCCTTTGGCAGTCGTGTTGCCAGAAAATATTGATCAAATTAAGCAAGTTCTTAAAATTTGCAAAGCTCATAAAACCCCGGTGGTTACTCGTGGTGCAGGAACTGGCTTAGCTGGTGGCGCCATGCCTTTATCCGAGTCTATTGTGCTAGGTTTATCAAAGTTAAGACAAGTTAAGCATATTGACGTTGAAAATCAATTGGCTATTGTTGAGCCAGGCGTTAGGAATATTTCTATCAGTGAGGCGGTTGCTAGCCACGGCTTGTATTATGCACCCGATCCTTCTAGTCAAATTGCTTGTAGTATTGGTGGCAATGTGGCTGAGAATTCGGGTGGTGTGCATTGTTTAAAGTACGGCTTAACAGTGCATAATGTCGAAGCGGTTAAAATACTTACCATTGATGGCGAAGAGTTGATTTTGTCACGAAAGGATAAGGGTTTAGGCTTATTAGCACTGATGAATGGCTCTGAAGGGCTGCTTGGTGTTATTGTTGAAATTACAGTTAAGCTAACTAAAACACCAGATTTGGCACGAGTAGTCATGGCAGGGTTTGATTCGGTTCGTCATTGTGCCGACTCTGTATCGGACATTATTAAAGCTGGCATTATTCCTGCAGGTTTAGAGATGATGGACAGCTTTGCCATTGAAGCAGCCGAAGGTTTTGCTCAGGTAGGTTACCCTTTAGATGCGCAAGCGTTATTGTTGTGCGAGTTAGATGGAACTGAGGCTGAAGTTCAAGCAGAGTTAGATATTGTATTAAAGGTATTATCCGGCGCTTCAAGCATTAAAGTTTCGAATAGCGAGCAAGAGCGATTAGATTTATGGAAGGGTCGTAAGTCGGCGTTTCCAGCGGTAGGGCGCTTGTCTCCAGATTATTATTGTATGGATGGCACTATTCCTAGACGGCACTTGGCAGATATGCTAGAAAAAATTAACGAATTATCTCAAAAATATCAGCTTAGAGTTGCTAATGTATTTCATGCAGGAGATGGTAACTTGCACCCGCTAATTTTGTATGATGCGAATATTGAAGGTGAGCTTGAAAAAACCGAGGAATTTGGTACTGAAATTTTAAAGCTGAGTGTTGATATGGGTGGCACAATTACGGGTGAGCATGGCGTTGGTATTGAAAAATTAGATGCAATGTGCCACCAATTCAATAGTAAGGAGCTGGAGATTTTCCATAAAATTAAGGCAGCCTTTGACCCTGAAGCACTACTTAACCCAGGCAAAGCAGTGCCGGAATTACACAGATGTGCTGAATTGGGTGCCATGCATGTTCATCATGGTCAATTGCCACATCCTGAATTGGAGCGTTTTTAATGTCAGATAGGATTGAGCAGCTACAAGAAGAAGTTAAAAACTCAAGTAGTATTCATATTGATAGTCAGTGGTTAAATTACTCAGGCATTGAGGAATATTTTTCTGAGGAGTTGGTGATTACTGTTAAAGCTGGTACAGCTATTAAAGAAATTCAAGCTCAGCTTGAAGAAAATCAGCAGATTTTCCCATTTTATATTACTGATGAAAATCAAAGTATTGGTGCAGCTTATGCCATCGGTGCGCAAGATATATCTGATAGTGTACTTGGTGTAAAGATTATTGATGGCTCAGGTGAATTGCTTAATTTTGGCGGCCAAGTGATGAAAAATGTTGCTGGCTATGATGTGGCTAGAATGCTAGTAGGCTCTCAAGGTCAATTGGCTATTATTACTCAAATTAGTTTTAAAGTAATGCCAAAGAGTTATATTGCTGATCTTAAGCCTAGTTATAAGGAAAATGAACGCTCAACATTACGAGAGGAGATCGAAGGTCGATTAAAGACAGTATTTGATCCAAGAGGGGTTTTTAACTAATGCAAACTCACCAGATCGCTAATTTTCAGGCCAATGAAATCATTCGTAAATGCGTGCATTGCGGGTTTTGTTTGGCAACATGCCCTACTTATCAGCTACTGGGTAATGAGTTGGACTCTCCTCGTGGACGTATCTATTTAATCAAATCATCTTTAGAAAAAAATGAGTTTTCTAAAGAAAGTATTAAACATTTAGACCGCTGTTTAACTTGCAGATCATGTGAGACAACTTGCCCGTCTGGTGTTGAATACGGAAAATTGGTTGATATTGGTCGTGAATTTGTTGAGCAGAAGCGCCCAATTTGGCAAAAGGCTATGCGTTACTCTGTGCGTAAATTATTAACCACACCTTGGTTGTTTAATCCAATTGGATTTATTGCAAAACACTCATCTAAGCAGGGTGGCGCAATCAAGCCGATTGTAGGTAGTAAAAAAGTATTATTATTGGGTGGTTGTGTTCAGCCAGTATTAGCACCAAACATTAATCATAGTATTAAAAATATTTTAGCTAAGTTGGGTTATGATGCAATTGAAACACCTCAAAAACAATGTTGTGGTGCAGTTGATCAACATCTTAGTGCTGAGCAAGATGCCATGATTAAAATCAAATCAAATATAGATGCTTGGCTTGAGCATGATGTTGAGACTATTATTTCTAGTGCAAGTGGTTGTGGTTTGATGGTTAAAGATTACGTTTCGATGTTTAAAGAGGGTGATGATTATTATCAAAAAGCAAAGCGCGTTTCTAGCAAGACTCAAGATATTGCTGAGTTTTTAGCCGATAAAGACTTAAGTCAGTTGAATTTAGAAAAAGCTAATATCTCTTATCATGAGCCATGCACATTGCAACATGGGCAAAAGTTAACAGGCCTGGTAAATTCTATTTTGCAGCAACTAGGATATACGCCAGCGCCAGTTCAAGATTCACACATTTGTTGTGGATCGGCAGGAACTTATTCAATCTTTCAGCCAAATTTATCTAAGCAGCTAAAAACCAATAAGTTAAATAATTTAATGAAATCTGATCCAGAGATGATTGTGACAGCAAATATTGGCTGTTTAATGCATTTGCAAAAAGACAGTAAAATTCCAGTCAAACATTGGGTCGAACTATTGGATAATCAGCTTAATTAATTAGCTGAACAGATCATGGGTAGAAGAAGAAAACCAAAGGCCAAAACCTACGAATTAGAAATTGAATCTTTATCGCATGAGGGGCGTGGCATTGCCCATCTTGATGAGAAGGTTATTTTTGTATCTGGTGCATTACCAGGTGAAACTGTTATTGCTGATCGTACTTTCTCACGCGCTAAATTTGAAGAGGCAGATGTGAAAGAGGTTTTAAAGCCTGCAGATAATCGCATTACTCCAAAGTGTGAAGTATTTGGCCTTTGTGGTGGTTGTTCATTCCAGCATTTATCCAGTGAAGATCAAATTGAAGCTAAAGGAAAATGGCTTAAAGATGCTTTTTTAGGTCAAGCTAAAGTTGAGCCTGAGCAATGGCTTGAACCGTTACAAGTTCAGAGCTGGGGCTATCGTCGCAAGGCACGACTTGGTGTGCGCTATGTTGCTAAAAAAGGCAAAGTTCTAGTTGGCTTTAGAGAGAAAAAATCTGGTTTTATTACTAACATGAGTCGCTGTGAAGTTTTACATCCTTCTTTGGGTGATAATTTAGAGGTGTTGGCTAGTGCGATAGAAAAGCTATCGATTAAATCACAAGTGCCACAAATTGAAGTGGCAGTCGCTGAAAATAACACAGTACTAATCTTAAGACATCTTGAGCCACTTACTGAGCAAGATGAACAAATATTACTTGATTGTGCTAATGAATTAGATATAACGTTCTACACGCAAAGTGGTGGTGCAGATACAGTCAAGCCACTTGATAAGCCAGCTGTGCTGACTTATTCTCATCCTGATCATAATATTGAAATGGAGTTTTTACCCACTGACTTCACCCAAGTTAATTTCAAGCTAAATCAGAAAATGATTAATTTAGCGATAGATATGCTTGAGCTTAATGACAATGATGAAGTGATTGATTTGTTCTGTGGTTTGGGTAACTTTACTTTGCCAATGGCAAAGTATGCCAAACATGCTGTTGGTGTTGAAGGTGATTTAGGCTTAATTGAGCGTGCAAAATACAATGCTGAGAAAAATGGCATTAGTAATGTAAGTTTCTACAAAGCTGACTTATTTAAAGAGGTTGAAGGTTTTGAGTGGTTTAGAGGAAAGACTTACAACAAGGCATTGATTGATCCGGCACGCTCAGGTGCGATTGAAATTGTAGAGTTGTTACCTAAATTAGGCGTTGAGCGCTTGGTGTATGTGTCGTGTAATCCGTCAACATTGGCACGTGATACCGAAAAACTCATCGAGCTAGGCTATAAGCTTGAAACTGCTGGCGTGATGGACATGTTCCCGCAAACAGCGCATGTTGAATCTATTGCGTTATTTACCAAGTAATACAAACCTATGATTACAATTAATATTGCTAATCAAACCCTTGTTTTTCAAAATAAATCGTATGCTATTAGTAGTGCAGCTAATGGCGTGGGCGTACAAGAAGACTCTTTTTGTACGCCTTTAGGAAAATTCAAAATTGCTGAAAAAATTGGCCAAGAGTTGGAATTAAACTCAGTGCTTAAAGGCAGAGTGTTTACAAGTGAGATTTATACGGTTGCGTTAGCGCAACAATACCCAGATAGAGACTGGATCTTGACTCGCATCTTATGGCTTGATGGTACTGAAAATCATAATGCTAATACCAAGAGTCGTTATATTTATCTTCATGGATCGCCTAATGAAACCCCGATGGGAATACCTGGCTCTAAAGGCTGTATTCGTATGCGTAATAAAGACATAATTGAGTTATTTGATCTTGTTCAAATAGGTGAAGAAGTTGCTATAATTGCCTCATGAATAAGCTGATTCAATACCTACCTATTAAAGCCCAGGAGCGCCTAAAAACGAACAAAGATGCTGTGTTGGTTGATGTGCGTTGTGAGGCTGAAAACAAATTTGTAGGTAGACCGATTGAGTGTATTTTTGCACCCTGGCTGGATGACCCTACTTGGGAAGCAAATGAAGATGAATTTATTGCGACTATAAAGCGCCTCAACTGTCAGTTAGATACTGAAATTATTTTAATTTGTCGCAGTGGTTATCGCTCTGATGACGCTGGAAAGTGTTTGATCAAATTTGGATTTACCAATGTTGCTCATGTTGTGAGTGGTTTTGAAGGTGACCTTGATGAAAATGATCAGCGTGGCAATGTTAATGGTTGGCGTCATGACGGTATGCCGTGGATACAATGTTAGATAACATTAGGTTGTTTATCCACCCTCGGGTGATGACCATGCTATTTCTTGGATTTTCAGCTGGCGTGCCAATTTTGCTGATTTTTTCTACCCTGGGCTTGTGGCTTAATGAGGCAGGTGTTGCCAAATCTAGTATTACTTTTTTTTCATGGGCAGCATTAGGCTATTCCTTTAAATTTGTGTGGGCGCCTTTAGTTGATCGACTGCCTTTACCTTTTTTGACCAAATTACTAGGTCGAAGAAGGGCATGGATGTTTATCTCTCAATTGGCAATTATGGCTTCGATATGGCTTATGTCTTCTATAGATCCTAAGGCCAGTATTGATAATTTGGAGCTAATGGCGATTGGTGCAGTTTTGTTAGGGTTCTCTTCAGCCACACAAGATATTGTGATTGATGCTTATCGTATTGAATCGGCAGATAAAGACATGCAATCAATGTTGAGCGCTACTTATATTGCTGGATATCGTATCGGCATGTTGGTGGCAGGTGCTGGTGGTTTGTTCTTGGCTAGTTATTTTGGATCCACCAAAGAGCTTTATAGTTTTTCAGCTTGGTCAAATACTTATTTGATTATGATCGTGGTGATGATGGTTGGCGTAGTGACAACACTTCTAATTAAAGAGCCAGAGCTAAACAACCACAATAAAGAATACTCAACCAAAGATTACCTTAGATTTTTTGCATTATTTTTAGCGATTGTTGCCGCTTTTATTGCTACATTTGTTTATAGTGCTGATCTAGGAAAAGCACTTAAATCTAGTTTAACTGAGGTGTTTTCAAATAAACATTTATCTGGATTTATTGTTGGAGCATTGAGAATGATGCTGGCTATTTTGGGTGCTTATGCTGCAGCCAGACTGTTAATTGTATTAAATATTGTTAATCGCTCTATGGTTAACAATACCTATGTTGAGCCAGTTAAAGATTTCTTTGATCGCTATGGTCTTAGCGTTGCAATATTGCTGTTAGCAGTGATTGGCTTATATCGATTGAGTGATATTGTGCTTGGCGTGGTGGCTAATATTTTTTATCAAGACATGGGCTTTACCAAGGTGGAAATTGCCACCGTGTCTAAAACGTTCGGCCTGTTTATGACCATTGCAGGTGGATTTTTAGGTGGCCTTATGGCGATTAGGTTTGGCGTGTTTAAAGTGCTATTCTTGGGCGCAGCACTTTCAGCGTTAACCAATCTATTGTTCATTGTTCTGGCTAATGTTGGTCATGATATAACTTGGCTTTACGTTACCATTACTATGGATAATTTATCAGCAGGATTAGCCGGTGCAGCCTTTATTGCCTTTTTATCAAGCCTTACAAATATTAAATTTACGGCGGTTCAATATGCCGTTTTTTCTTCCTTAATGACTTTACTGCCGAAAATTTTCGGTGGCTATTCAGGTACGATCGTAGAGGTGTTTGGTTATAGTGAGTTTTTCTTCATAACCACATTGATCGGTTTGCCTATTTTGTATTTAGTCTACAAAGTCAAACCTTACATTAATTAAATTAAGCAAAGACCCCAATGAAACTAGGACCAATTATGATGGATGTGTCAGGATTGACACTGACAGAAGTAGAAGCCACTCAATTACTCAAGCCCTCAATTGGCGGAGTCATTCTCTTTTCTCGTAATTTTAAGTCGATCAAGCAAGTGACAAAATTGATCAACTCTATCCGTAAATTAAATCCAGAATTACTGATTTCAGTGGATCATGAAGGTGGCCGTGTGCAGCGCTTTAAAGAAGGGTTTACTCATCTTCCTGCCATGGAAAAATTAGGTAATTTTTATGATAGAGATCCTGAGTTAGCTAAAAATTTAGCCTTTTCATGTGGCTTTGTTTTGGCATATGAATTACTCGATATAGGTGTTGATTTTTCTTTTGCGCCAGTTTTAGATGTTGATTACGGGCAATCTTCTGTGATTGGTGATCGCGCCTTTCATTCTAATCCAGAAGCGATTAGTTTATTGGCAGGTAGTCTGATTGCTGGTATGCATGAAGCAGGCATGAAGTGTGTTGGCAAGCATTTTCCTGGCCATGGTTTTGTTGCGGCTGATTCACATCTTGATTTACCAATTGATGATCGATCAATGACTGAGCTAATCCGTGACATGTCTCCTTTTAAAGATTTAGTAGGTCGTGGCCTAGATGCGGTGATGCCCGCTCATGTGGTCTATTCTCAAGTGGACGATAAGCCCGCTGGATTTTCAAAAAAATGGATTAAAGAAATTTTACAAGAGCAGTTTGGATTTTCTGGCGTGGTCTTTAGTGATGATCTTTCTATGCAGGGCGCTTTCTTTATCAAAGACATTCATGATCGGGTTCGTATATCGCTAGAAAGCGGTTGTGATATGGTGTTAATCTGTAACCATCCTGAGATGGTTGCCGAGGTTATCGATGATAATTGGGATGTGAGTGAGAAACTTCAATTAATGCAAGGGTATAAGCACTTTAACTGCGATAAAATAACGCACTTAAACCATTTAGACAATATACGAGATTTATTATGAGCGATAACAATTCAAACGATTACGAAATTAGAATGCTAAGTGCAATGAGAAAAACACTGATTTCTGTTGCTAAAGATACAATGACTAAACCAGGTTTGCGTCATCCATTAACGGAAAACACTCAAAAAATGATCACTGATTGTTTAAATATTGTTATCTCACGTCAAACAGAAATTGAAAAAGACGCTGGTACGCATACTAAGATGAAGCCTGTTTACACAGATGAGCAAACAGTTCAAAGCTTCTCAATTGACGATCTAAAGAAAACACTTAATTAGACAACTCAAGCAAGACTTGCTTGCTTCGAGCTACACCTTGGTGTGTACTAAACAAATTCTAAATTAGCATAACTGGCAATTAGCCATTTTGTGCCTGCTTGTTTAAATTTGATTTGAATTCTGGCGCTATCGCCATCACCTTCAAAGTTAAGCACTGTGCCATAGCCAAATTTACCATGCTTAACGCCTGCGCCAACAGAAAGCTGCCCATTTGCCTCTGGCTCAATGTCTTGGTTGTAAATATCATCATCGTTATAATTAGCCTGAGTTGCGCCAAATTTTGCCTTAACCTTGTTGACATATTCACTTGGAATTTCATCTAAAAATCTAGATGGGTAAGCGTATAAAGATTGCCCATGTAGAAAGCGTTTAATGGCAAATGTTAGCGTCAGTCTTTTCATTGCTCGGGTCATTCCGACATAGCATAGTCGTCTTTCCTCATCCAACAAGTGGGGTTCATCTTTAGATTGTCTTGAGGGGAATAGATCTTCCTCTAGACCGCCTAAAAATACATTTGGAAACTCAAGGCCTTTGGCTGAGTGGATAGTCATTAGCTGAACATTATCAACGATTGGCGCATTGGCATCACCACTAGAATCAAGAGACGCTAAAGAGATAAAACCAACTACCTCATTCATTTCGCTATCTTCATCATGACTGTATTGCTTAGCTGCTGATATAAGCTCTTCTAAGTTTTCTTTTTTACTACCAGCTTTGTCTGTTTTATCATTGGCGTAATGGGTTATTAATCCGGAATTATTTAGCAAATAAGCCACTTTTTCACTTAATATTAAATTTTTAGAGTCGTCAGTCATTTGCTCTATTAATTGTATAAAGCCATTTAATGCATTGGAAGCTCGAGTTGGCAGCATTGGCGCCACTTGGATTGCAGCTTGAAATAAGTTGGTATGTTGATCTTTTGCAAACTCTCTGACTTTCTCCAAAGTGGCGTTACCAATGCCGCGCGTTGGGAAGTTAACGATTCTCTCAAAGGCAACATTGTCTGTTGTGCTTTCACAAAGTCGTACATATCCAAGCGCATCTTTAATTTCAGCGCGTTCAAAAAATCGCAATCCGCCATAGATAATATAAGGAATATTGTATTTAATAAGCGCATCTTCAAATACACGTGACTGAGCGTTTGATCGATACAAAATAGCGCAATCACTGGCACTTGATCCATCTTTAATAAACTTTTTAATACGTCGAATGACATAATCAGCTTCATCAGTTTCTGTACGAGCCTCATATATATCAATCAATTCGCCATTGCCAGAATCAGTCCATAATGATTTCCCCATTCTATTAGAGTTGTTAGCAATTAGTGCATTTGATGCCGCAAGAATATTTCCTGTTGATCGATAATTTTGCTCAAGACGAATGGTTTGGATTGGCGCAAAGTCTGTTTCTAGGTTGGTAATATTTTCAATTTTTGCACCTCGCCAACCATAAATTGATTGATCGTCATCACCCACACAGAAAACATTATTACGCCCTGTGAACAGCTGTTTAATCCATTTGTATTGTACGGTGTTAGTATCTTGAAACTCATCAACTAAAATATTCGAAAAGCGTGTTTGATAGTGCTCAAGTAGTTCTGCGTTGTTTTTGAGTAGTTCATAGCTACGTACTAATAATTCAGCAAAATCAATCAGATCATTGGCGCGACAATGTGACTCATATAGCACAAACACTTCGAGACTTTTTTTAATAAAAAAGTTATAACCAGCATCCACATCTTGAGCGCGAACCCCTTCATCTTTTTGTTGATTGATGAACCATTGAACTTTTCTTACTGGAAATTTAGACTCATCAATATTGTTTTCTTTCATTAAGCGTTTAACAATTCGAAATTGATCTTGTGCATCGAGTATTTGAAAACCTGAAGTTAGGCCAGCTTTTTCATAATGCGTACGCAATAGACGATGTGCAAGGCCGTGAAAGGTGCCAACCCACATACTTTGTATTGGTCTTCTTAATAACAACCCAAGACGAGCACGCATTTCTGCAGCAGCCTTGTTAGTAAAGGTAACAGCCAGTATTGAGTCGGTATGAATATTTTTCTGAGTAACCAAGTAGGCTATTCTATGTGTCAGTACACGTGTCTTACCACTACCTGCACCCGCTAGTATTAATGCATTTTGAGCATCACCCAATGCAACTGATTGATGTTGTTTGTCGTTTAACCCGTTGGTTATTTCTGATAAATTCATGGATTTTTCTTGCCTTATGGAATTTTATGGTTATAATATTATCTTTCACTTATGTCAGTTGAACAACGTTCTGATGTAAGCAATAAAATTATAAACATTATTTAAGGAGTATCAGCAATGACTTACTATGAAGGCGTTAAAAAAATGGAAGAAATGGGCGTAAACGACAACTACATTCAAGGCTGGGTCGCAGGTTTCTTAAACAACCCTGAAATTGAAGAGCAGAGAAAAACTGATGAGTATGAATCTGGCTATGAAGATGGTGCTGAGCATTCAGATGCAAACTTCGCTAACTTTTGTTAAGACTTAAGTAAATCGAATCAAAGAGTCCCTTACGGGGCTTTTTTTATGTCTATGAATCAGTGGCAACAGCAAGCAAAAAGTGCATTAAAAGGCGTGCAACAGAGTAATGATTTTTTCAATACTCAGGCTTTTACACAAGCCAAATTTCCAATTAAAATCCCACTTCAGTACGCTAGCTTAATAGACACTAACAATCCTAACGATCCTTTGCTTAGGCAAGTCATTCCTCAAGTATCAGCTAGCGATAGTAAATATTCTTTATCTCCTTTAAACGATGAAAGCAATTCTCCTGTAGATGGACTGATTCACAAATACCCTAATCGAGTATTACTTATAGCTTCTCAAGTGTGTGCGATACATTGTCAATATTGTTTTAGGCAGAATTTCGATTATAGTCAGCATGATGCTATTAGCAATTGGCCTGCAATCGAACAATATATCCGTAATCATGCAGAAATTAACGAAGTTATTTTAAGTGGCGGTGACCCGTTAAGCTTGAGTGACCAAAAACTAGAAAAGCTAATTAAAAATATTGAAAATTTTGAACATGTAACTACATTGCGTATTCATTCACGCTCTATGGTGGTGATACCCAGTCGAATAACCGAGTATTTGATCAAAATAATAGCTAAAACTAGGTTAAACGTAGTTTTAGTGACTCATATTAACCATGCAAATGAGCTCTCAACAGAGTTTTGTGAAAATATCGCAAAAATTGAAAATGCAACATTACTTAATCAATCGGTACTATTAAATGGTGTTAATGACGATTTAGATAGTCTAAAGTCATTGAGTTTGGCGTTATTCGATGCAGGGATTTTGCCGTATTATCTACATATGCTAGACAAAGTGTCAGGTGCTGAAAATTACGAAGTTAGTGATGAAAAAGCATTGAAATTACACCAACAATTACAATCCCAATTAAGTGGCTACTTGGTGCCTAAACTGGTTAGGGATTCAGGACTTGATTCTAAAACTTGGCTACTTTGAAATAGCCTTTTGCAAGTCGTCAATGTTCATTTCACCCATATGAAAATCGACTAACAGGCCTTTTGTATCGTAAATATAAGTGGTTGGCATACCAACCACCTCGCCAAATTTTTCAAATTGTGGGCCATTTTTATCATCAAACATAATGATTGGATAATTAACCATGAAGGTGTCAGTAAATTCAATCACAGCTTTATTATTGGATTGTTCATAATCAAGCCCTAAGATTAGTACTTTGTCTTTATTGTTTTCATAAAAATCAACAAAAGCAGGAATCTCTTTTAAACAAGGTGGGCACCAAGTAGCCCAAAAATTAACCACTAAGAATTTGCCCTGGGTAGATTCATCTGTATGGATATTGCCATTGAGATCGGTTAATGAAAAATCAGGCACTCTAACTTCTTTTGAGATGACTGCCTTGGCAGATGCAATGATTTCATCAATGGTAATTGCTTGAGCAATCGTCATAGATAAAAATAGTGACAGTATAATGGAGATTTTCTTAAACATGTTTTTTAGCCAATGAATACAATAATTTATCATAACCCGAGATGTACAAAATCTAGATTAACACTAGGAATTTTAGAGGAAAAAGACGTTGATTTTGAAGTAATTAAATATCTAGATACACCGCCATCTGCAGAAGAGTTGAAAGCATTGCTAGCGGATTTAAAACTTGACGCACGTGCTTTAATGCGTACATTTGAGGCGCCTTATAAAGATAATAATCTAGATGATGAGTCACTCAGTGAAGATGACTTAATTCAGGCAATGATTGATCATCCAATTTTAATCGAACGACCAATTGTTAAAACTGATAAGGGTGTTGCCATCGGAAGGCCGCCAGAAAACATTCTAGCAATCCTCTAAATTATCTTAGTACTCTTCGTCTACTAGTAGCGTAGAAAGATGTCCTTCACGACCTTCGATGTTTGAATAATAAACATCGTCAATGCCATCAATCACCGAAGTTTGAACTTCTTTAACAGCTAGAACTGCATCACTCCAAGCGCTTAACGTTTTAAATTCTGAAATTGATAATGCGTTGTCGGTAAATTCATTCATCCACGCAAGGCGCATAAAGATCGGTGCTAGGGCTGCATCAATCATGTTGAAGCTTTCACCATTAAAGAAAGTGCCATCACCTTTAGCCTTTTCTAGTTTTTCTAACTTAGCAAATAAAGACGTTTTTGAAGCGTTAAATTTATCTTCATCACCGGTAACTAAGCCAAATAAATCATCAAAGATAGATGATGAAAAGGCAATCCAAGAGCGATTATTGGCTTTTGTGATAACATCTTCTGGATGGATAGAGGTGCTACTGATGTCATTAATAAATTCTGTAATCACAGACGATTCAAATACAATTTGATCATCCACTTTTAATAAAGGCACCTGTCCAGTAGGTGAAATGGCTTTAAACCAATCAGGCGGATCCATTGGATTGATGTAAGTTATTTCAAAGTCAATTTTTTGAGTGTTTAGTATAATAATAGCGCGCTGTGCAAAAGGGCATAATTTAAAACTGATTAATTCTAATTTCATCTTAATTCTCCAAATGATTGTTTATAAGGTTATTTTATTCCCTATGGTATGGGTGATTGGTTAATAATGAGTGAGCTCGGTATATTTGCTCAACAGCTAATAATCTTGCCATCGAATGCGGTAGGGTTAGGTTAGACAAGCCCCAAAGCTGATTAGCATGAGTTTTAACTGCATCACTTAGGCCGTCAGCACCACCAATAATAAGGGAAACACTTTCACCATTTTGTTGCCAGTTGCCTAGTTGTTGAGCGATAGCCTTGGTGGTGTGTTGTTTTCCATGCTCGTCAAAGGCAATAATTAAGCTTGAGCCTTTGCTGGCTTTAATGATGAGATCACCTTCTAACTCTTTGATTTGCTCGATATTTTTGCCTTTGCGTTTTTGCGCTTCAAGTGCAATCAAGTTAAAGTTTAGCTGGGAAGGGAGTTGCTTCTGATAATGATGAATGCCTGTTTGTATCCAATCAGGCATTTTTTTGCCAATGACAATCAGGTTGATTTTCATTGACTATTCGTCGTTATCGGCACCGGTCCAAAGTCTTTCTAACTTATAGAATTCTCTGGTTTTTTCAGTCATGATATGAACAACAACTTCAGCCAAATCAACCAAAACCCAGTGACCAGTTTCAGTGCCTTCAATGCCAGAAACCTTCATGCCCAAGCGCTTTGCTTCAATTTTGATGTTGTTGGCAATACCACGAACATGTTGAACTGAACGGCCAGTAGCAATCACGATCGCTTCAATATCTGCAGTTTGCTCTAATACTTTTAAAGTGACGATATCTTCGCCTTTTAATTCATCAATGGTGTCTGTGACAACTTTTAACTGCTCTTCTAAATTTAAGCTCATAATTTTTCTAAATAATTAATAACACTGTCTGGCAAAAGGCCGACTAAGTTTTGTTTAGCGCGTATTTTACCATCCGTAGCATTATTAAATAGAATACCTCTAATATTGCTAGAAGAGATATTGTGCTGGTCTGTATCGGCAAAATAAAGCAGTCCTGAGATTTTAGTGTTTAATTCAGTCTTGTTTTCTACTGAAGTAAAATTTTGAATCGTGTGTTGCTGTTGCTCGCCAGGTCTTGACAATACGATTAAATGACAATACTGATTAAATTGCTCAAATTGCTTCCAAGTGGATAAATTATTAAAACTATCCATACCAATGATAAGACCAATAGATTGATCAGGGTATTGTCTTTTAATTTCTTTGAGTGAATCAATGGTGTATGAGTCACTTGTTCGGTTGATTTCTCGAGTATCAATCTCTATATTAGAAATATTTTGAGTGGAAATTTTGAGCATTTTAAGACGTTGCTCGGTCGAAAATGTTAGTGAATTTTTATGTACAGGTTCACGACAAGGCATTAAAAACAATGTGGATAGATCAAGCTGATGAGTCAGTTGTTGTGCATTATTTAAATGCCCAAGATGTATCGGATCGAACGAGCCGCCAAAAAATCCAATCATAACATCGCTTGAACTTCTTTTAAGCTTAACGCTTCAGTAGGATACGCAACTAAGCCTTGAGACATGCCATCAACAAAGCGAACAAAATCCTCTTCGTTGTCTAGCAGTAAATAAGCGTTACCTGCTTTTTGCTCACCCATGGTAGTGTTAATTTTGCAGCCATAATCATGTCCACAATGCAGCATTGTATCGTCATCAACCTTTTTTAATTTTTGCATAGAATGGTAAAATTCACGAACATTGCCACCTGGCATTGTGCAGTGACCTGCACCATATACAAACAATGTGTCACCAACAATGATATGTCCATCGAGCAAATAACATATGCCTCCGGCAGTATGCCCAGGAGTGTTAATAATGCTGGCAGTGGTATTACCCAGTGTAACGCTATCACCATCGTTAACTGTAATCAAATCATGCTTAATATCCAAATAGGGTAATTCATTAATACCAACGGTAATTTTTGCACCAGTTTTTTCAGCGATTTCATCTGTTGCATTAGTATGATCGCCATGCCAGTGTGTTAGCCAGATGTCTGTAATTTTATAGCCCTTATTATTGGCGTACTCTATATAGAAGTCTGCATGCCAGGCTGGATCAATAATCGCGCAGCTTTTACTCTCATGGTCAAAAATAAAATGAATGGAATTTTCGTAGGTACCCATGTGATACATAATATCAAGTGAGTAGGTTTTTTCGTCAAATGTTTGTAGTTTCATGTATTTATTTTACCAATTAACTCTTGACTAATTCAACATAGCGACTATAATTTACTTTTTTGCTTTGCACCAATGTTTTGGGGCTATAGCTCAGCTGGGAGAGCACGACACTGGCAGTGTCGGGGTCAGCGGTTCGATCCCGCTTAGCTCCACCAGCAGCAGCAAGAAATGTTATGTCGCCTTCGTCTATCGGTTAGGACCCTAGGTTTTCATCCTAGTAAGAGGAGTTCGATTCTCCTAGGCGATGCCATACACTTAAAACCTGATTTTATTATAAATCAGGTTTTTTTTCG
>DTUI01000004.1 GCA_012964205.1 Candidatus Thioglobus sp. | reverse complement strand
TTTAGCTACCAATCCATGTACATCTGGACAAGAAATCAATAATCGATAAACACTTATGTGCGATATTCTGCGTTAATCTTAACGTAATCATAAGAGAAGTCTGTTGTCCAAACACTCTCAACCAAATTACTTTGTCCTATGTTAATGGTAATGGTGATATCTTCTTTGGCCATTTCAGCACTACCCGCTGCTTCAGTATAGCTCTCATCTGGCTCACCAGCTTTAACAATGCTGACAGAGTTTAATGAGATATTAATATCTTCAATACTCAAGTTATCAATATTGGCACGACCTACTGCTGCCAAAATACGACCCCAATTAGCATCTGAGGCAAATAATGCAGTTTTAACTAATGGAGAATGGGCAACGGTATAAGCTACCTCTAAGCAATCATCATTAGATTCACCACCCTTTACACATACCTCAACAAATTTAGTTGCACCCTCACCATCTTTAATAATCTGGTGCGCTAAAGATTGCGCCACTTCATTTAGCACCTGCTGAAACTCAGCCATACAATCAGCTAACTCAACACCACTTTTAGCAGTGGCACTCAGTGTGCAAGCATCGTTTGTCGAAGTATCCCCATCAACAGTAATCCGATTAAACGACTGATTAACAGCCTTAGTCAAGCACTCTTGTAGTTGTGCTTGAGTGGCGCCAATATCAGTAAAAATAAAACTAAGCATGGTAGCCATATCAGGGCGGATCATACCGGACCCTTTGGCAATACCGGTAATACTAACCACCTTACCATTCACTTCAAAAGTTTTAGAATGGGTTTTTTCTACTAAGTCCGTGGTCAAAATACCCTTAGCAACCATCCCAAGATTATCAGCAGAAAGTTGGGCAGTTGCCAGAGGGACACTTGCTTCAAATTTTGAAACATCTAACTGTTGACCAATCACACCGGTTGAAAATGGCAATACCTGCTCAAGCTTAATACCAAGTTCATTCGCAAGTATTTTACAAGTTGTGACTGTATTTTGCATGCCTTGCGTGCCCGTACCAGCATTAGCATTGCCACTGTTAATCAATAATGCCAAAGGCGAATATTGTAAGTGATTTTTAGCTACAAGTACAGGAGCGGCGCAGAATACATTTTGAGTAAATACGCCAGCTGTTGTTGTACCTTCTGTCAAATGAATAATAGACAAATCCAATGCGTCATTATTTTTAATCTGTGCATTGATAGCTGCACTGCTAATGCCTTTAATATTTAACAATGTATTACTCATGCTCAATAAAATCCTTAATAGTTAAGGGGTATTTTACTGACTTAAGAAGATCTAGAAGATTTTTTATCTAAGTACTGGAACACAGCCATTAGTAGCGCACCAAATACAACCATTATTAATGCTGGTACAGCAGCGCGCTCGTACAAACCCTCAGCACTTAGCTCGTAGGTTTGAATAGCGAGCGTATCCCAGCCAAATGGTCGCAGAAGATAAGTTGCTGGCAATTCTTTCATCACGTCCACTGACACCAGCAAACCACCCGCTAGAATACCGGGTGTCATCATTGGTAAATACACCTGCCAGATTAGTCGCAAACGCGATGCACCTAACAAGCGTGCACTTTGAGTAAAGACAGGTTTAATTTGCTGAGCGCTAGCCTCAATCGAACTATAAGCAATTGCCATAAAGCGTGACACATAAGCGAACAACAACAATGTAATCGAGCCATAGATAATATGATTAATACTTTCACCACCAAAATGAATATTAATGATTGAAATTTGATTAATTCCATACAACAAACCCACCGCCATCACAGAGCCTGGCAATGCATAGCCTAACGTCGCTAACCGAATCACACTCTTAAGCCAAATACTGGCCTGTTTACATCCACTTGGTAATGCCAAAATAGTAGCAAGTGTTACAGTGATTAGCGCAGCAGAAATTGTTAAGATAGAAGTTGAGGCAATTAAATCAAAATACTTGGCACTCCACTCATCCGCAACGGACGACCAACCCCAAATAACGAGTTGTAACATCGGCATAGCGAAAGACAGCATAAACACACCAAAAACAAATAGACTTATTAGCCAGGCTGTTAACCCTGTTGCTTGATACGGCTTTTTATTAGTAACGTCAGAAGAATAGTATTTAGCCTGGCCACGTGATTTTTTCTCAAAATAAATTAATAAAAATGCCACCAAAACTAGCAAAGAAGCCAGCTGAGCAGCCACTTCAATAGATCTAAAATCGCCCCAAGCAGAGTAAATCGCTGTGGTAAATGTATCGTAATTAAACAAACTTACCACACCAAAATCTGCCAAAGTTTCCATTAAAGTAACCAGTACGCCCGCTGCTACTGCAGGTCGGGCCAATGGCAACGAAACCTGGAAAAATACACGTAATGGACTAGCACCTAACAATCTTCCGGCCTCAATCATATTGAGCTTTTGACGCTTAAAAGATGCTCGCGTCATCATATAAACATACGGATAAAAAACCAATACAAAGGTAAGGATGATCGCCCACGATCCTGCTCTAACATCAAACCCAGGCAGTCCAAGCGCCTCGCGCATCCATACTTGCGCATAGCCTGAATAATCAAATACACCTAGATATACAAATGCCAATACATAAGCAGGAATAGCAAATGGTAAGAACAACGCCCACTCTAGCCATTTTCTACCCGGAAACTCTACCATCACCACCAAGTATGCCAGCACAGTACCAAGCAGCATAACACCAACACCAACACCAAGTAACAACACAAGCGTTGAACTAATTAATCCAGATAAGATGTTTTCAGAAAAATGCGCCCATAATTCATGCTCAGGCAAAGCCCAAGAAAAAGCCACTACAAAGATTGGCATTGCTACCAATAAAGCAATAATGCTTATCCATATCTTTGATTTAATGCATTTCTCTTTCAACATTTATCCTTAATTATTGCTCATTATTTTAAAACAACAAAACCCAAGACTCTGCCAAGCCTTGGGTTGTGATTGATCTTTGTAAGATTATCTATATCCTTTTATTTGCATTAATCTTACCGCCCTAGCTTGCAGTAATCCTGCTTGAGATAAGTTCATTTCATCTTGCTTGAATGATCCCCATGCAGATACCACATCATCAGAAGCAACTTTCTGATTAGCTGGATATTCTTTATTTAAAGAGCCGTAAATAACCTGAGCTTTTGCAGATGACAACCACTCTAACAACTGAACCGCACCTTCTTTATTTGACGCATGTTTAGTTACTCCAGCGCCAGATACATTTACATGTACACCTGTTGTGTCTTGGTTAGCCCAAAATAACTTTAACGGAGAATGAGGGTTTTTAGCGATCAAACGACCAAAGTAATATGTATTAACAATACCGACATCACACTGACCTGCAAGAATACTATTCATCACATGTGAGTCTTTTGCATTTGGCGTAGCACTTAGATTATTCACCCAGCCACTAATAATGTCACCTGTTTTATCTTCTCCTTGATTGTAAATCATAGAAGCAACTAATGACTTGCTGTAAACTTTTTTACTGGTTCTTAAACATAATCTATCTTTCCATTGATCAGTTGCTAAATTTGCATAGGTAGATAAGTCTTGCTCTTTTACTCGATCTGTTGAATAAACGATTGTACGTGCACGAACTGACAGGCCCGTCCATAAGCCTTTAGGGTCTCTCAAATGTGCTGGAATATTACTTTTAATAGTTTCAGTTTGTACCGATTGGAATAGATCTTGTGAGCCAGCGTACCAAAGATTTCCAGCATCAACTGTCATAAACATATCAGCTTGTGTATTGTCACCTTCAAGCTTTAGACGCTCAATTAATGCACCACCCTTACCGGTTAAATATTCAACCTTAATGCCAGTATCTTTTGTAAAGGCTTCGAACAATGGTTTAATTAAATGCTCTTTTCTAGAGCTATAGACAGTTACTGTCTCATCACTTACTGCTTGCCCTTCTGAACTGTTGTATGTCGCCTGCACTGCTGTAATGCTTGATACGGTCAATATTGAAGATACAATCGTTGATAAAATTATTTTTTTAATATCCATTTTTTATTTGACCTTTTTTAGATTTATGTAATTGATAATGATTATTAATCACGAATGATACTCATTATTATTTAAATGATAACTGTTTATTATTAATAATACCAACAACATCAGCAAAAGAATCTGCTTCAGTTTCATCATGCGTCACCAGAATGGAGGTGACTTGTGCTTTTTTAAGAATGGAGCGAACTTGAAGAACCAATTGATCGCGATGATTTTTATCCAAACTTGAAAAAGGCTCATCTAACAATAGTAAATTGGGTGCAGGCGCTAAAGCACGAGCAAGCGCTACACGCTGCTGCTCACCGCCAGAGAGTTGGTGTGGATATTTCTTTTCAATTCCTTCTAAGCCAATCAAAGCTAGCAACTCTGTAACGCGAGCCTGCTGTTTAACTTTAGGCTGGGCAACAAGCCCAAAGGAAATATTTTTCTCAATATTCATATGAGGGAATAATGCATAATCTTGAAACACCATACCAACCCCTCTTGATTCTGCTGGAATTAGGTGATCGCCATTACTAGATAAAGCCTTACCATCAAGCTCAATACTGCCACTTGTAACAGTATCTAAACCGGCAATAAACCTTAATGCAGAACTTTTTCCACTACCACTATCACCAAGCAAGGCCAAGATATCCCCATGTTTAAGACTTAGATTAAAGTCATTTAAAACTTGGGTATTTTTATAGGTAATTGATAGATTTGTAACACTTAGCATCAGATAATGTAAATACTAATAAGAATGATTATCAATATTATATAAGAAATTGATAATAATAAGTAAGACTTATCCA
>DTUI01000003.1 GCA_012964205.1 Candidatus Thioglobus sp. | reverse complement strand
ACAAGTGTACTATTTTCTGGCTCAGTATTAGCAGAATTAGGTGCTGTTGATGAGCTTGGCAACATCACAAACGTAGATATCGATGAAAATGATGTGGTAACACTTGGTTTTAACCACCCACAGTCTCTAGCTGTATCTTCACCAAATAACGTAACTGAAAGAGAATCAAACGGTATTATCAATAGAACATGGCACGTTGTTTCTAATAATGCTGTAACAATTCAAATGACTGGAGATTCTCCTAATGCTACTGGCGGTCTTACAGGCGCACCAACTTTCTTTAAGCAAGAAGTTAAATCAGATGGTACCCTTCTTACCGATAGATATGATCACCTAGTAACTACCTTTGGTGCTACAATTTCAGGTTATAACGACATTACAGGTACTGCTAAATATGGTTCTGGTTCGGTTGCTGATGATCAAGCAGTAGGCACAAGTCTACAAACAGATGGCACACTCGCTACTACTACTGATTATGCTTCAGTATTAACTGGAAAACCAGCTGACCTAGTCGGTACTGGTGGCACCACTTTAAATGGAACCTTTGGAACTATTATGCCATCTGATGATGGAAGATTTAAAATGACATTAAGTGCTAAAGGTATTGGTGATGTTGCAACGACTCAATCAGGTGACTACCAAGTTACGGTTGTTGCTCAGTTTATGGCTAACGAACAAGGTACTAAAACAGTTGTTGCTTCTACAGCAGAAACAGGATTCCTTACAGAAGTTATTTACTATGGCACTCTTAATGCTGATAGTGATGATAACACTGCGTGGAATGCCACCACTTCAACAGCTACTGATGGTACTACTGAGCAGTCTGCACAAATTATCTCTGATACTGCTAGTGATACTGATGCGACTCTTGACTCTGTTGACGCCTACTAATGAAGTTCTATAATTAGTAAACAAAAAAGCTTAAACAGTATAAAAAAGCGCTAACCGTCACTGGTTAGCGCTTTTTTTTTCGTTTAGCACTTTTAAAAAAAACAGATGAGTAATTTAATTCTAATCAGAAATCATTTAAAATACATTATGGCTTTAGTTAAACTACAAAAATTATTTTTAGCAGGACTTATCTCTGTCATAAGTAGTGCTAGTTTTGCAGATGTCGAGCAGGTCACTCTCAACTCACAACATTTGCAAACTCTAGTAGTAGAACTAGCTAGTAGTGATGATGACCTCTCTGTGACTAACACTGTAGTTAGAGCAACAACATGGAAAATCACATCTAACAACGCCATTACGATTGATTTTTCTGGTGCTTCTCCTGAGGATAATGAGATTGTCGAGATCCCTCGTTTTTACAAACAAGAAGTTGATGCAAAAAATAACTACATTACTGGTCAATATGATTATTTAGAAACTTTGTTTGGCATTAAGATTGATAATATTGATAGTACAGCTCGTACTCCTTTCATTACTGACAATACTTGGGGAGGTGGAAGTTCAGCGCTTAATACGCCAGAGTTATTAACTGAAAAATTAAACTACCTGAGTCCGCATGGTCACTGGGGCTCTATTATGCCAAGCGATCAAGGGGATTTTAGCTTGACGCTTTATTCTAAAGGTTCTGTTGTTGATAGCGCCCAATCTGGTAGATACACTATGAACGTAACACTTATTGTTTCTGCTAATGAACAACTAAACCCATGATTTGTTTTAGAATATACAAACACCAGTCAAACCCATGTCAGCAATTATTTACTGGTGATTTGGGTATAACCATATAATTATACAATGTTAACTCTAAAAATATTTTTTCTGCTAACACTCTCAACGCTAAGTTTTAATACTTTAGCTTATATCTGTCAGCCATCGGATGCATACAACTTTGATGGCTACCCAGTTGATGTCTTGACTAATGGATATGTTGCGTACAATTACGCAAACAATGGCTATACATCCTATCAAATTGTCCAAACTACGCCTGGAGACTTTCAACAGGAATTTTGGTGCTTATATGAATCTGAAGCGCTTGAACTAACCCATATGCAAAGTTGTGATAATAAAACCAGCGCTAGAGCTATTTGTCCAGTGCAGATAGGTGGTTTTATTGACGGCTTAACAAATTATAAACCTTACCTAAACCAACTAGGTGAATGCAGCACCTCAGGTCTTTGCATAGATATTCCACAGACTCTCGCAATTGGCGTTGATGGTGAAAGCACATACGATGCCAATACAGGAATCAGCTCAGGTGTTTTCAATGTTGAAAGTAACGGCTGGGTTGATTTTGCATTCTATGGTCAATCCTATGAAGAGAATGGAGCAGCGGTAAATACACCTTATTTCTATAAACAAGAAGTTAATGCTGCAGGCGATGAAATACCTGGACGTTATGATCGGCTCATTACAACCTTAGGTGTTAGAGTGAGTGATGCTGATCTACTTAAGCAGCTTACTAGTAGCACCCCTTCGTATAATAGCTGGAAGCTTGGATCTGATCATTATGGGCCAGAAGAAGTTCAGCCCATGGGCACTCCAGAAGATTTTATTTTGCCAATAACTGAACCTGATAGCCCTTGGGCAACTATCGGTGCATTTGCACCGACTATAGGCGGTGGCTGGGTTGGTGGCGTACAACAAAGCAATACAGCACAAGTTAAAGTTTATGCACACAGCACCGGGAACTATACTGCACAATCTGGAAACTACCAGCTAACAGTGTTTTTAATTGTGACGGCGCGTGAATCGCAACTCTAGAATTAGAGTTAAACTTTAGTAATTTAATACTTAAATTACTCACTAATGGTAACTTTGTAACGTCTATCTATTTAATGATAAATCTCATTTTCTTAGTGGCACGGCCACCAGAATAAGAAAATCGTGCTTCTGCCTGCAGTTTTTTATTAGCATACTTTGCAAACTTATCCCAAGTAGCAACAAAATACCTTTCTCCATTTGGAAAAACTAAACCACTACCTGATTCTAACCTTACACGCCCTACAACCTTTTTGTTATGGCGTATCAATACATCTCCCACAACATTAGCATGTGTTGTGCCATTATTCTTTAATAAAAAGCGAAATTTAAAAGGGTTATCCTCTGTATACGGCGCTTTGTTAATAGCACCCTTAAGGACTTGCATCTTACGAGTACCCATTCTAGATATTTCACCGATAAATAAAGCTGGGATCTGACCACCAATAGTCATTGAATTTTTCGATTTTTTATTACCATTCTTGGATTTAGCTGCACTAGTATTAAAAACAACAGCAAAATAACCACCCCCATACCCGCCCCTAGGGGTTTTTAATGTCACATTTATTTTTTTAGATTGTTTGCCGCTGAGCTTAAATGAATTTTTATCGAGCTTAACAAACCTACCCCACTGCCCATTTTTTTTAGACATTTTGGAGATAACTGGGACGCCATTAGCATCTAACTTTAAATCCATTACTTGCACATCGACCTTAAGTAAATTATCACCTTGATTTATAAAATTCAAATCGAAAGACTTAACACTGCCCTGAACAGTTTCAAACTTCACAATCCCAGGTGATACACTAAAACTCATCATCCCCGCATAGGCGGAGAGTGGTAGAAATAAGATGAACAATAAGATTTTCATGGCAATGTATTATTAATAAATTTAAAATTAGCTAGATATTGGCCTGGCTTATGATAAGGCTGTATTTTCACAATAAATAATAGCACATGTGTTTTTAACAAGCCACGATCCTGGGGGTTTAAGATTAAAAGATCGTTTTCAGCAGGTACAGGATTTTTACCATTATGCGAGATATAGATTGAATCAACATGAATCGTGTCTATTTTATTCGTAGAGACAAGGTTATCTACATGTAAAAAAACATTACGATCTTTATCATTCGTTTGTAATTCAACATACAGGCCATAAGGCAATATCATCCAGGAGTCATCTAGTGTTAATTTAGATTTTGCTTTTTGATAACTCTCGTCTTTCAAAGTAAGCCTATGCCACTGCATTTGCATGCTAGATTGTACATCCGCTTGGACCTCAACATTGGCACTATTAGACTCAAGCGCACTGACTAGATTAGGCAATGCTAGTAAAACCCATAAAATTACTTTCGTATTCAACACAATATCCTTACGGGTTGTTAAGAAAAGAAATTGTTACTCGACCCTTGTATACACCGGGCGTATCACTCCAAGTTGTCGTTAATTGAAAACGTAACTCTACCGGCCTAGTCTCTTTATCGGCCGTACCTTTCAAAAACAAAACATTATTTCTTAACGGTTTAAATTCTCCATTGTCAACTGAAAACGACAAGCGATCTGCTGGTAACGGCGGAATGCCCTGCTTAATATGTTTTAAATCTGATGACTCGGCATAAACACCCCATGCCGACTGATTGGACTCTACGGTCAATTTAACAATATCTGATGATGTATATGTCCCAGGCGTACCTAGTACACTAAAGGATAATTCATTGGTTGAAACGGTAACTGCCGAATAAGGGGGTACTGAAGCACTAATACTAAGGGATGCAAGCTCTTGTAACTCATCCGATGCTATTACAGTAGGGTTAATCACCACTGCTAGTGTTAAAGCCAAAAGAATTGATTTAATTTGTAAAATAACCCTCTTCATATTATTAATAATTTTTGACTAAAAATTTAATCTTGCCAAGATAATCACCGGTCTTTTCTAGCTTGTTTGCATTAACAAAAAATTCAAGTGTTGCTATCTTAGTGGGAGGGCTTGCGTAACCAGAAATTATCTTTGTAGGCTGATTAAGCGCTAACCACGATCCTGATTTTGAATCATTTTTAATGCGTACAAAAACCCTATCCTTATTAATTTTATCACCTGTATTTTTAGTTAAATTATCGGCAGACACATACAAGTCCCAACGAGGACTGTTACTACCAAATACCACATCAACCTCTCTAATTTTTGGAATGTTGGTGGTCGAGGTTGTGATTTTAAAATTATCTGGATCAATAGACAGTGTGG
>DTUI01000002.1:4332-22213 GCA_012964205.1 Candidatus Thioglobus sp. | reverse complement strand
CCGTACATTAGATCAATGTTGAAATTATCAAAGCCTACTTGCTTGGCTTGCTCACAAGCGTATATCGCATTATCAGCGCTATGAATTCTGCCCAAAGATTTAAGGTGTTCATTGTTAAACGATTGCACGCCAATAGATAAACGATTAACACCAATGTCTCGAAACGCACTAAACTTTTCAACCTCAAAAGTACCGGGATTGGCCTCTAGGGTAATTTCAATATTATGATCAAAATTTAAACGAGATCTAAGTCCGTCAAAAAGCTTAGACAAATCACTTTCGCTCATTAAACTTGGCGTACCACCACCAATAAATATTGAATAAATAGATCGCCCCTGTACATATGTCAAATCATTGTCTAAGTCATCGAGTAGTGCGTCGATATACCCTCGGTTATCACTAAGCTCATGTGAATTGAAATCACAATATGGGCATTTTTTAACACACCAAGGATAGTGAATGTAAAGTGCTAGTGGTGGAAGCTCCAACATGCTAAATGGTCGATGCTTGCAACTCTAGCAACAATGCTTGCAATGCCTTACCTCGGTGAGAAATACCATTCTTTTGCTCTGGAGATAATTGTGCTGAGGCTTTTTTATGGGTTGGGACATAAAAAATAGGATCATAGCCAAAGCCGTTTTCACCCACCTTCTCTCGAAGAATTTCACCTTCCCATCCACGCTGAATAATAATTGGCGTTGGATCATTTGCATGCTCAACAAAAACAATAGCGCACCAAAACCTTGCACTGCGCTGATCATCCGGAACGCTAGACATCTCATCAAGAATTTTTTGGGTATTAGCTTCATCGTCACCATGGATTCCTGCGTATCTAGCAGAATAGATACCTGGCTCACCATTCAGAGCGTCCACTACAATACCTGAATCATCAGCCAACGCCGGTAGACCAGATTGCTCCGATGCATTGCGCGCTTTAATTAATGCATTTTCAACGAATGTTAATCCAATTTCTGGCACCTCTTCAACATTCATATCGCTCATAGAAACAACCTCATAAACCCCTTGTAGCATAGTGTTGAATTCTTTTATTTTTCCTTGGTTATTACTAGCAAGAATGATTTTTTTCATAATAAATAAGAGTATGGTCTCAGTGTATAATCGACTGAATATATATAAAATTTGGAGCACATTATGACTCAAGACGAAATGAAATTCGCCGTTGCACAAGAGGCACTTAAATACGTTGTTAAAGATACTATTATAGGCGTGGGCACAGGCTCTACCGCTAATTTTTTCATTGATGCGTTAGCCACGATGAAGGATGATATTAAAGGTGCGGTTGCCAGTTCAGTTGCAACAGCAGATCGCCTTGAAGGGCATGGTATTAAAGTGTTTGATCTTAATGAGGTAGAGGCAATTTCTGTATACATTGATGGTGCTGATGAATCTGATGATGGCCTAAACCTTATTAAGGGTGGTGGTGGTGCATTAACACGTGAAAAGATTGTTGCAGCAGTAGCAGATAAATTTGTTTGCATTGCAGATGAGTCAAAATTAGTTAGTATTATGGGTAATTTTCCACTACCTGTTGAAGTGATCCCAATGGCAGCTAATTACGTCATACATCAAATTACGCGTAGAATTGGTGGCACACCATTTATCAGAGAAAACTTTATTACTGATAATGGCAACTTGATTATCGATGTAGAAGGTTTAAAAATTACCGATGCAAAAACTATGGAAACAGAGTTAGACAGCATTGTTGGCGTAGTAACAAATGGCTTGTTTGCCAATCGTAATGCTAATGTATTACTGTTAGGTACGCCAAATGGTGTTAGAGTAGTTGGTGCTTAATTACTAAGGCAGCTCCTTATATAAATCGATTAGATTTTCTAAGCGCTCAATCTTAACATTAATCACATCAAAAAGATCCTGTGAGCGGGTGGTAGTTTTAGCGCGTTCGTAACGACTAATACCTTTTTCAAACCTACCTTGTAAAACTAACGCTTCGGCATTATGAATGTGTGCACGATCTAACTGTGCATTTTCAACATACAGCAAAGATAGCAATTTATGCGATTGATAAATGCCAGTATGTTGCTTCAAATAAGGCCTTAATAAGCGAATACCTTGTTGAATTTGTTTGTTATCCAAGTATGCTTGCACCGCATAATATACAGCTGATTCGCCCATTTTAGTATTTAAAAAATATTGCTGTGCTTGATCTAATTTGTCTAATTTTGAATAAATTCTACCTGCCAAAATATAGCTAGCATCTTGCGTATTAAGTAATAACAACTGATCGATATAGCTTTTTGCAGTAGTATATTTTTGCCCTTCAAATGCCTCATAAGCCTGCATGTACAATGTAATGTCTTTTTCTTTCTCAAGCTTGATGCGCTTATACTGATGATAGTAAAGCCTTGCCTTAATGGTTGTATATTCAAATGAATCGTCTCGATACTCACCATTTAGTCTACTTGAACGTTGCGTAGCATCTGAAATTCTATTAATGCTTAGCGGGTGTGAGAGTAAGAACTCCTGGGCGTTAACATCATCCTTTAATTTTTCGAAAAAATGTGCCATGCCTTTAGGATCAAAGCCTGATTTTTCCAACATTTTGGTGCCAATTCTATCTGCCTCCCACTCATGTTCACGGGTGAAGTTAATGCTTTGTTGGGCAGTACCTGCAACAGTAGAGGCTGCAATGGCTTGCGAGGCATTTGAATTATCAACTAACGCCGCTGCCAACATGCCAGCCACCATAATATAAGTTTGCTTATCGGTTTTTTCACCAAAACGAACTAAATGATTTTGAGTGACGTGAGAGATTTCATGCGATAGCACACCAGCCAATTCAGCTTCAGAATCTGAGCTTAACAACATGCCAGTATGTACACCAATATAGCCGTATGACCCAGCAAAGGCATTAATACTATTATCATCAAGCATGAAAAATCCAAAATGTTTATTTGGGTTTTCACTGTACTTAGTTAACTCAATGCCTAATAATTTTAGATAGACCTGAGTTTCCACATCAGCAACAACCCGGTTTGTATTCCAGATAATTTGTAAAAATTCATTACCTTGTTTTTGCTCTTGCAAAGATTCGGTTAGCTGCAATTCAGGCACCTCTAATGCATTTGCATTAATACCAAAAAAGAACATTAACAATAATCGTTTAATCATAATGTCATTATATTTGACTCTTACCCTTCGTGCGACTAAAATAGGCGGACTTGTCTTATTAAAAGATAGAGTTAATTAATTAAATTAAAAACACAAAGGAGTCCACAATGGCTGACGAAACTTTAGATGCATCAGGCTTAAACTGCCCATTACCAATTTTAAAAACTAAGAAAGCATTATCAAAAATGGATGCAGGAAAAATCTTAGACGTAATCTCTACAGATGCTGGTTCAGTAAAAGACATTGAAGCTTTTTGTAACCAAACTGGTAACAAGCTTATTTCTACAACTGAAGATGGCGGCAAGTACATCTTTACGATTGAAAGAGTTTAATTCATAGTCACTTTAGAGGAGAATAACGATGGCAGATAAAGAAAACAATAAGATGACTATCATCGCCACTAAAGGTACTTTTGATTGGGCATTTCCCCCATTCATTATTGCCTCAACTGGTGTTGCTATGGATAAAGAAGTAACCATCTTCTTTACTTTTTACGGTTTAAATCTTTTATTAAAAGACACTTCTAAGCTTAGAGTTTCTCCAATTGGAAACCCTTCTATGCCAATGAAAATGCCTTTTGGTCCTAAGTGGTTACAAAAAATTGATTTCGGGCCTAAAATTCCAAATGTCTTGTGGAATATTCCTGGTGCAGAGTCTTTAGTTACATGGTTGATGAAAAAAACTATGGCTAAACATGGTGTTGCTAAGATCGAAGAACTTCGCTCTATGTGTCAAGAATTTGATGTTAAGTTTATCGCTTGTGAAATGACAGTTGAATTATTCGGCTTTGATAAGGCAGACTTTATCGATGGTGTTGAATTTGCAGGTGCTGCATCATACTTTGATGAAGCCGCTACTGGTGATCACCACTTATACATGTAAAACTTTTTTACTTGTATGAAAAAAAAACCTCCGAAAGGAGGTTTTTTATTGCCTGATCGATAATGCTTAATGCCAATCTAGGCTAGGCCAGCCACGCTCTTTAGCCACCTTTTGCAAGGTTTCGTCACCATGAACAACTACAGGATTATCAACCAATTCAAGCATTGGTAAATCATTATGAGAATCAGAATAAAAATATGATCCTGTCATGTCTTCACCTGTTTGCTCAAGCCAGCGATCCAAGTGAGCTATTTTTCCTTTTTGAAAGCAAGGCTCACCCTCAACTTTACCAGTAAATTTTCCATTTTTTACCTCAGGATTGGTAGCCAATAAATTGTCAATACCATAACGCTTAACAATTGGCCCAGTCACAAAGCTATTAGTGGCAGTGATCACTAAAATTGTATCGCCTTGTGCCTTATGCTTGTCAATAATGGCTTGAGCCTTAGGTAATAAAATTTGCTCAATTTTTGCTTGCATAAAACGTTGATGCCATTCATTCAAGGTAGTTCTGCTATTTAGAGACAAAGGCTCTAAGCAAAACTCCAAGTATTCATTGATATTAAGTTTGCCAAGAGCATACTGATCAAAGAAGTATTGGTTTTTAATCTGGTACGTATCTGCATCCACCGCACCAATTTCACTTAGAAATTCACCCCAAAGAAAATCACTGTCGCCACCAATAAGTGTTTTATCTAAATCAAAAATTGCTAATGCCATAATTACGCCTCAATGCCTGTTAATATTTGTTCGATTTTATCCACTATACAAAAGTGCTCTAAATCTTCTTTGCTAATGTAGCCTTTTTTTTCAAGTGCTTCAAACCAAGTAATCATTGGCAGCCAAAATGCTCGATCAAAAAGATAAATTTTAATACGTCTGTTTTTTCTAGTTTGTAGTAGTGTTAACACTTCAAGAAGCTCATCAGCCGTACCAAAGCCTCCAGGGAAAAATACACAAGCATCTGCGTATTTAATCAAGATGACTTTGCGAGTAAAAAAATGTTCAAACATCAAACACTCATCTAAATACGGATTGGGTTTTTGCTCTTTTGGGAGTTTTATATTTAAACCAATGCTACTTGATTTACCTTCAAATGCACCCCGATTAACTGCTTGCATAATGCCGGGTCCAGCACCTGTTAAAACGTTAAAGCCTTTATTTGAAAGTGCCTTTCCAAGCTGATAAGCCTGATCTGCTAAAGTGTCATCTTGAGTAATTCTAGCTGAACCAAAAATACTGATATTGTTGCTAAATTTTTCCAGTAGCTCTGCAGCATTGGCTAATTCTTTCTCAACAATATCAATCTTCATAGTTGTGCAAAAACACGTCCTGCTGCATCAATTGTTGCCTGAACATCTTCATCCGTATGTGCACTAGATAAAAACCCAGCTTCATATGCTGAAGGCGCCATATAAATACCCTCTGCTAGCATTAGGTGGTAGAATTTTTTAAAGCGTTCAACATCACATTGTGATGTTTCATTAAAGTTGGTCACAGAGGTAGAATCTGTAAAGAAAAGGCCAAACATGCCGCCCACTACATTGGCTGTCATGCCAATGTTATGCGCTTTTGCCTTGGAAAGAATGCCATCGGTTAGTGTTTGTACTTTAGCATTAAGCTTGTCATAAAAATCTGCATCTGCAGACAAAGCGTTTAACATTGCCAAACCTGCTGACATTGACATCGGATTGCCAGATAATGTTCCTGCCTGATAAACAGGTCCGAGTGGCGCAATTGAACTCATAATCTCACGCTTACCACCAAAGGCGCCAACTGGAAGGCCGCCACCAATCACCTTACCCAAAGTGGTTAAATCTGGCTTAACACCATATAACGCCTGAGCACCGCCTAACGCCACACGAAAGCCTGTCATCACTTCATCGAAAATCAAAATAATACCGTGCTCGTCACATACCTCACGCAATCCTTGTAAAAATCCATCAACTGGTGGAATGCAATTCATGTTGCCAGCCACTGGCTCAACAATAATACATGCAACTTCATCACCAACCTCGCTCAACGTTTCTCGAACTTGATCAATATTATTGTATTCCAAAGTTAGTGTGTACTTCGCAAAATCAGCGGGAACACCGGGCGAAGTAGGGACACCAAGTGTTAGTGCGCCTGATCCTGCTTTCACCAATAAAGAGTCAGAGTGGCCATGATAACAACCTTCAAATTTAACAATTTTATCTCGGCCTGTGTGTCCACGCGCTAAGCGAATGGCACTCATTGTAGCTTCAGTACCTGAACTTACCATGCGTACCATTTCGATTGAAGGCACTAATTCACAAACCTTTTCAGCTAGAGTGGTTTCAATTTGTGTTGGTGCGCCAAACCCAAGGCCATCTTCTAATGTTTTTTTAACAGCATTAACTACGTCTTGATTAGCATGGCCTAGAATCATCGGACCCCAAGATGCTACATAATCAATGTATTTTTTGCCATCAGCATCGAACAAGTAAGCACCTTCACCCTTGGTGAAAAATATCGGATTACCGCCTACACCGTTAAAGGCACGAACAGGTGAATTAACACCACCTGGGATAACTTTTTTTGCTTGTTCGAATAATACGTCTGACTGACTCATGATTGCTCCTAATAATTTGCACTAATTTGTGGATATTGCTTTAAGTGAGTGATGTGGGACCACACAATTAAGATATTATCCAATAATAATTTAATATTAACACTGGTTTTTGATAAATGAATGGCTAGATAAACATCGTCTAATAATTTAAACAGAAATTCTGATTTAGCTGTCCGGATCACTTGATTAAGCTCAACCAATCCACCCTCCTGACCGCTAGTTTTTAATCGAATGGCTTCAATAACTAAGTTTTGTAAACAGTCCAATACCTCTAACTCATTACCTTCAAAATCTTGAGTTTGATTAATCATTAGCGGATGGGTGGCAATGCTTAATAGCTGATTTTGATGCGCTTGATAAGCAGCATAACTGCCATCAGAAAGCTCACCCAACACTTTAAAAGGTACACCATGGGTATTCTCAAGTAGTTGCTCCACGTCAAAATCAGCTTGCTGGGTTTCACTCAACTGTTCTGTTAGCCATTGTTGTGTTTGCTGGCTATAACTGGGTGCAATGTGAATATTTTGACAACGCGATACAATAGTTGCTGGCAAGTTTTGCACATTATGCGCAAGGATAATAATAAGGGTATTTTCTCTTGGCTCTTCTAATGTCTTCAATAAGCTATTAGCGGCACTAACATTCATCTGATCACCGTAGAAAATTACACCGATTTGCAAGCCATCGGCAGTTTTATTCAAAGCTTCACAAAATGTGCGAATTTGATCAATGCGAATATCTTTAGAGCGATTTTTGGTTTTTTCATTAATCTCGCCAGCACGACAATAAATCATATTAGTGTAATTAGAGCGCC
Organism: Candidatus Thioglobus sp.; assembly: GCA_012964205.1. Classification (GTDB taxonomy): domain Bacteria; phylum Pseudomonadota; class Gammaproteobacteria; order PS1; family Pseudothioglobaceae; genus Thioglobus_A. The sequence goes on along the minus strand of DTUI01000002.1, from coordinate 14,774 downwards.
TAATAAGCACCGGATGATCCATATCTTCTAGGATGTTATCCCTTCTAATAATCTCATCATCATTCAGCAAAATACCTACCAACTGCTGCATGAGCTCAAATTTTCCAATTTTTTCAACGCCAGTAATCAGTAGCGCATGAGGTAGATGATTTTGATCAATCATCTTTTGCAACTTTGAAAGTGCTAAGTCATGCCAAGGGAGGTTCATAAGCTTGCTAAAATTTGCTCTATTTGAGTACTTGTATGTACTTTTGTCTTAGATGAGTCAATCAACTTAATGCGTTGTGGATATTTCTCTGATCTGGCAATATAAGCTTGTCGCACACGCTCAAAAAAATCCATTGCTTCGAGCTCAATTCGATCTTTTTCACCTCTTGACTCTACGCGCGACATACCCTGTTCAACAGGAATATCTAATAATAACGTCATATCAGGTGTAAAGTCTTGCAAAACCCATTGCTCTAATTGTTCAATACGTTGAATATCAAGCCCACGACCGCCACCCTGGTAAGCATAAGAAGCGTCGGTAAAACGATCGCTCAAGACCCAGTCACCTCGTTCAAGTGCGGGGATAATTTTTTCATGGATATGTTCATTTCTAGCAGCAAACATGAGTAATAATTCACTATCACTGTGCATGGACTTAGTTTCAGTGCTCAGTAATAATTCACGAATTTTTTCACCCAAATCTGTTCCGCCAGGCTCTCGAGTTAAAACGACGTTAATACCTTTTGCTTTCAAATAATCACAAATAAAGCTTATTTGCGTACTTTTACCTGCGCCTTCAACGCCATCAATGGTAATAAATTTTCCTTTTTGCATGTGATTATTTTAGATGCTTCTTGATGTTGATTAAGTGTTGTTTGTAAGTTTTTGCAAATGCATGTGTACCATTTTTTTTAGCCACGAAAAATAGATAATCTGTTTTTAATGGATGCATAGCAGCCGTTAAAGAATCTTGCCCTACTGAGCTAATTGCACCAGGCGGTAGGCCTTTATTTCGATACGTGTTGTATGGACTTTTAACCCAAAGGCTTTTCTTATTAAGCTTACCAGTATAGGCATCACCTAGTGCGTACACGACGGTTGAATCAGTTTGCAGGCGCATGTTCTTTTTTAATCGATTAATCAATACACCTGAAATCTTAGGCTTTTCAGCACTATTTGCTGTTTCTTTTTCGATTAAAGAGGCCAAAATTAAAGCTTGATCAGCGCTTGCTAGTGGATGATTTTCAGCTCTATTGCTCCAAGCTTTATTTAAATTTTCTTGTAAGATACTATGCGCCCTATTAAAGACACTAACAACACTATCACCATAATTAACCCGATAAGTATCTGGCCAAAAATACCCCTCATAAGGCGGCTTAGCTGTTGTTTTTTCTAGTGTTTTTTGCAGTGAATAATTACTCGTTAAAGCTTTATTGTTGCTAAGCAGTTGATGATACTCGCGTACTGTTTTTCCTTCAATTAGGCTAATATTTCTTGTCGCCACATTCGCTGTTGAAAAATCCTTAAGCAACCGCCAAACACTCATTTCTGGACTGACGTCATAATAGCCTGATTTCAACTGCGTATCTACAGCTGATAATTTTGCCGCCCACAACACAAATAAACTTGAGTTAACCAATCCGTAGCGCTTAAGATCATTTGCAGTTGAGTGAATGCTCGCACCTTGTGGCACTTGATAAATAACATTACTGACCGTGTTAATGTTGTTTGCCCAAAATGACCATGCCAGCAACAAGCTAAACACAAGTAATGCTATAAATTTACTTAGGCGCTTTTTAGGCTTTAAAGTAATTGAATTTTTACGCCTTGATATGTGCGATTCGAACAATTTTATTAGCTGGTTAGTTGTTGTATGCCGACTATAGGATTTCTCATTAATTTTACGAATAGGCTTAATACCAATCACACTATTGGTTATAAAAATCTCATCACACTCAAGCAATTCTAGCACGTTCAAATTGCAAACCTCAACTGAAATTTTATGTGCTTTTGCCAGTCCAATAATAACTTGTCGTCTTGTACCCTCTATGCCGCATTGATCTAGACTAGGTGTTAGTAATACGCCATTTTTAACTGCAAAAATATTACCCTGACTCACAGAAATAACCTGGCCTTGCGGATCAAGCATAATACAATCTTGTGCTTGAAGATTGGTACGCGCCAGTATTTGCTCTAATCGATTGCAATGCTTAATTTCAGCCAATAATTGATTAACACTGTAACCACTATCACACAAACTTAAATCATAATCTTTAGGTAATTTAGGCTCTTCAGAAACAATAACAAGTCGAGTTGACTCAATGTTTTTTTCAAAGCCGTATCCACGCTCACTCTCACCACGTGACAATATTATTTTTACCACAGCTCGGTCAAACTTAGACAATGAAACTGCTTTACTAATATCTTTGAGCCACACTGAACGCTTAACAGGATTTATCTGTAAGCGTTCAGCACCCTTTTCTAGTCGCTGAAAATGCTGCTCAGCTAGAATTAATTTGCCATTAACAACCAAGCAGGTTTCAAACAAGCCGTCGCCAAACTGAACCAAGCGATTAGAAACACTTAGTTTGCTTTGTTTTTTTCCATTAATTAAGATGATACGACTCATGACCAAGTATTATAATTCAGTGCATCTATAAAAACACACTTATGAGAAAAACGCTTTATCAGTTTTCCAACAATCTTATCGATAGCGCTAAAGATTTAGCGCCGATTGTATTGGTTATTGCATTTTTTCAAATCGTTGTATTGCAACAAGCCATTCCAAATTTGGAAGATATTATTGTTGGTAGCTGCTTTATTCTAATTGGCTTAACATTATTTATGCATGGCCTAAAGTTGGGTTTATTTCCCATTGGTGAAGTACTAGCATTCTCATTTGTAAAAAAAGGCTCTATTTTTTGGTTAATAATCTTTGCTTTTTCATTGGGATTTGGCGCCACAATTGCTGAGCCTGATTTAATTGTGATGGCTAATGAAGCTGCTAAAGTGGCGCAAATAGGTGGCATCATTACTACTGAAACTGAACTTAGTAATTATTCACAAACCTTACGATACACAGTGGCTATTGCAGTTGGACTGTCTGTTGTAATCGGTGTGGTTAAGATTCTAAAAGGCTGGCCCATACAAAATCTAATTATTAGTGGCTATCTGTTAGTCATTATCACCACTTTCTTTTCTCCAGATTTTATTATTGGCATCGCTTATGATGCTGGTGGCGTTACCACAGGGCCAATCACCGTTCCTTTGCTAACCGCACTTGGTGTTGGCTTGAGTAGTAGTATTCGAGCTAGAAATCCACTAATCGACGGCTTTGGTATGATTGCTATCGCCTCATTATTGCCCATCATCGCCGTTATGCTGTTTGGTATTCTTCAATGATGAATCTAACGCACGAACTCATTCAAACACTTTGGGCTGTATTGCCTATTGTTGTTATCCTGTTTGGTTTTCAAGTAGTTATCCTTAAGCAAAAAATTCCACATCTAAAACGAATTATTGTTGGCTTTATCTTAGTTTGGATTGGGCTAGCATTTTTGATTATCGGCTTAGAACAGGCGCTCTTCCCACTTGGAAAGCTCATGGCAATCCAGCTAACTTCTCTAGATTTTATTGATAACCCTAATCATTGGCAGAGTTACTATTGGGTTTATATTTTTGCTGGCTGTATTGGCTTTGCAACCACAATAGCCGAGCCTTCCTTATTAGCTGTTGCCATTAAGGCAAATCAAGTTTCAGGTGGTTTTATTAAAGTTAAAGCTTTACGAGTTACAGTGGCCATTGGTGTTGCTATTGGCATTTCTCTTGGCAGTTTTAGAATTGTTGTAGGCTGGCCATTGCATTATTTTATTATCGGTGGTTATATAATAGTATTGATACAAACGTATCTTTCACCAAAAAGCATTATTGCACTCGCGTACGATTCGGGCGGTGTAACCACATCAATTGTCACCGTACCAATTATTGCTGCATTAGGCCTAGGACTTTCAAGTGCTATTGAAGGTCGAAACCCATTAATAGATGGCTTTGGACTGATTGCCTTTGCTTCTTTATTTCCAATAATTAGTGTACTGACCTATGTACAAATTATCAATTTTTTAAACCATGACAAACCCAACCAATAACCGGAGGTATTATGCATTTTAAATTAATCATCGCTTTTGTTGATAGTGACAAAACCGATCAGATTCTTGATGCTGCTAGAGAAAAAGGCGCAACAGGATCCACCATTATTTCTCAAGCTCGAGGAGAAGGTCTCGAACACGCCAAAACATTTCTCGGATTAAGCTTAGAAACACCAAGAGATGTATTATTATTACTTGTAGAAAGGCATCTTGCTAGAGAAATTTTAGAAAGCATTGCAAGTGCAGGTGATTTTGATGAGAATTCCAAAGAAGGGATCGCCTTTCAGATTGATGTAGAAGACGCCGTAGGTGTCATGCATCAAATACAAGCGCTAGAACATACCATAGAGGAGAAAATATAATGAATAACAATAAACCAATCTTTGTAAAAGACGTCATGTGGACCAATGTTGATATTGTTGATGGGAAAACCACCGTTCAACAAGCACTTAACGACATGCAACACAAAAAAACCAAAATGCTCCTGATCGATAAATCACATGATCATGATGAATATGGTGTCGTGCTAATTGCAGATATTGCCTCAAAAGTAATCGCCAAAGATCGAGCGCTTGATCGAGTTAATGTTTATGAGATTATGAACAAGCCAACCATGTCTGTTCATCCTGATATGGACATTCGCTATTGTGCGGAATTACTTACCCATTTTGGCCTGTCCAGATGTCCGGTGCTCGATAATGGCAATATTGTTGGTGTCGTCAGCTTAACCAGTATCGTTTTTAACGGCTTAAGAGTATAAGCATTAAAAGGTGTTCAAAATTGCACCATAAAAAATTTTATAGTGATAAAATCTTGAAGTTGAAACAACTTAATTAACAAACGAAAAAGGAGAAAGAAGATGAGCGGAATTATTAATGCAATCAAATGGGTGCTAATCATAATCGGTGCAATTGCAGTATATTACGGTGTATCACTTCAAGCACAATACGGCGTAACTAGTAAAGTAATCAGTGAAATGGTTTCACCAACGCTACACCCAGATTCTATGTCAAAGGTTTACATGCCAATGACGAACACTTTATTAGATACAGGTGATATCACTATGGCATCTATTGTTCGTGTCCCGGTTGCTGACGATGTTTCAAATTCAGATGTTGAAGAAGCAATGGAAAGTATTGCAACAGCTGAAGGTATTCGCTCTGTTGGCATGTTGCCACTATCTGACATGGTTGAGTTACAAACAGGTGAAAAGCAAAGATTCCTTAAAATCTACCAATACTGCTCACCTCGTACAGCCATGACTATGATTGATCATTCAGACGCATTCTCAGCGTACTTACCTTGTCGACTAGCTCTAATCGAAGATCAAGAAGGTAAAAGATGGATATACACACTTGACATGAATGCAATGATTTATGGCGGCGCACCTCTGCCTGACTACTTATTAGAGAAGGCATTAGAAGTTCAGCGTGTAATTACAGCGATTCAAGATGGTGGTGCAGAAGGCGACTTCTAAATCATTAGCAACAATCGTTAGAAAAACCGCCTATCTAGGCGGTTTTTTTTGCTCTAAAATAAGCCTATGAAAGCAATTTATCACGAGTTAGAATTTAACATTACTTGCATTGATACGCAGCACATGCGCAAGGATTTTGTGGCCGCATACTTGATAGAGAATAACGGTCGAGCTGCCTTTATAGATACTGGCTGTTATTTATCTGTACCCACTCTTCTAGCCACTCTAGAGGCTAAAAATATTAGCCGAGAATCAGTTGATTACATTATCCTCACCCACATCCATTTAGATCATGCAGGTGGCGCAGGTGAATTGTTAAAGCATTTGCCAAATGCGAATATTTACGTACATGAGCGTGGCGCACATCACCTGATTGATCCATCTAAATTACGTGCTGGTGTGATTAACGTATATGGTGAGCTATTCTTTAAGCAGTTTTTGGGCGATTTAATTCCTGCACCAAAAGACAGGGTTATCATCAAACAAGAAGGTGATACACTTAGTCTTGGCGGTAGAATTTTAAAATTTATCGATACACCAGGGCATGCCAGACATCATTTATGCATTTGGGATGAAACCTCTCGAGGTATTTTTTCTGGTGATACGCTGGGTGTTAGTTATCGAGAATTTGATACAGAGCAAGGCACGTTAATTTTTCCACCCACCACACCAATACAATTTGACCCTGCAGTCTGGATTAATACAATTAACAAACTAATGACACTCAAGCCAAAAGTGGCTTATTTAACCCATTTCAATCAAATTGAATTTAACCAAGATTCAGCCAAGATGCTCATACAGCATATTAATGGTTTTGTTGATATTGCCAAAGCCCACAAAACGAGCGACAATCGCCATAAAGCTATTAAGAAGTCGCTACTAAGCTATCTACTTGATATTGCCACTAAGCATGGTGTGACACTTGATGAGGTAAAGCAAATCAAACTATTTAAAGGTGACTTAGAGATATGCGCCCAAGGTCTAGGTGTCTGGCTAGATCAAGATGGTTAATACGAGGCTTGAACTTGCCAAAGTTTTTACCAGTAAGAACAACAATAATCAGTTACTTCTTTAACGTTTAATTTAAAGCTAGCGTTTTTAGGCACTTCAAAAGAAGTGCCTTTAGTGAATGTTTGCCATTCACTAGCACCAGGAAGCAAGACATCCATTTCACCTGCTTGAATTTCCATTAGCTCATTATCATCCGTACCAAATTCATATTCACCCGGCATCATAATGCCAAGTGTCTTTTTACTGCCATCGGCAAAATTCACAACACGTGAAGTTACCTTGCCATCAAAATAAATATTCGCTTCTTTTACAACCGTCACATTTTCAAAATTTGACATAATTTCTCCTTAATCGGCTTGATCTAAAACGTACTGTGTTAACAATGGCACGGGGCGCCCTGTTGCGCCTTTTTTAGCGCCACTTACCCAAGCCGTACCCGCGATGTCTAAATGCGCCCAACGGTAACCTTGAGTATATCGTGCTAAGAAACATGCTGCTGTCACTGTACCGGCTTCACGCCCACCAATATTACCCATATCAGCAAAATTTGACTTTAACAATTCATCATATTCATCGTCAAGCGGCAACTGCCAAGCGCTATCTAATGAAGTTCTACCTGCAGCTAGTAAGTCATCAGCCAAATCTTGATCGTTCGCCATCAAGCCGCAATGATGCTTTCCTAGTGCAACAATCACCGCACCGGTTAAGGTTGCTGTATCGATCACCACTTCAGGATTGAATTTTTCAACATAAGTTAGCGCATCACACAAAATCAAACGCCCCTCAGCATCCGTATTTAAAATTTCAATGGTTTGGCCTGACATGCTTGTTACTACATCACCTGGTTTTGAGGCATTGTGAGCTGGCATATTTTCAACCGTTGGCACCACGATGGTTAAATTGACCTTTGGTTGTAATTGTGCAATTGTACGCATAGCGCCCAATACTGAGGCAGCGCCACACATGTCATATTTCATTTCATCCATGCCTGCACCAGGCTTAAGTGAAATTCCACCACTATCAAACGTAACACCTTTACCCACTAATACAATTGGCTTGGCATTGCTGTTACCTTTGTAGCTTAAGCTGATTAACTTTGGCGGCTCAATAGAGCCCTTAGATACAGATAATAATGAACCCATGCCCAATTTAGCCATATCCGCCTCTTCTAGAACTTCACATTCCAAATTAAACTCTTTAGCTAAATCTTGCGCTGTTTGTGCCAAATAAGTTGGTGTACAAATATTAGAAGGCAAATCACCCAAATGACGCGCTAATGACATACCATCAGCAATTGCTTGGCCTTTTAGTACTTCATGGACATCATCTTGGCTAGATTGAATGGCGATACTTTCAATTGATTCATCTTTTTTGTCCACGCCAACTTGTTGGATTTCATAATTAGCATTTTGCAATACTCTAGCTGCCATTCTATGCGACCAATTCTCATCAAAGTCATCAATGTCAAGCGCCTCAATCATGACACTTTTTGATTTGATCGCATTTAGTACGCTACTTGCAGAAGTCAATGCCTTAATATAATTTTTAGCCGTATTAGGCAAGTCACCCATACCTAGCACCACCACTTGAGTTGCTTTAAATCCATCAACCAAATTTAAAAGCAACGTAGTACCTGGCTTTGATTCAAAATTGTTCAGCTCAATTAGTTGCTGAATATTCGAGTCGCTAACAGCTACTTCTGAGTTTGTAAAAACAACCACGCAGTCGCCATCAAAATTTTGAATCGGTGTATCAATTAATGAAAATTTCATTATCTTATCCATTGAAAAATATAATCCCGATATTCTACCTAAAAAGGTAAAATTTATTCATTTATCACTTCAATCTTTTCTCATGATTAAGACGCTATTTATCACTATCGTTTTACTTTCTGCCAATTCTTTTGCAGGTAAAGCTCAAATTATTAATAATTTAGAAAAATTCTTCGGCCAAATTGACGCCCAAGATATCAATAAAACACCTTTCAAGGGGGTTTATGAAGTCACTACTTACAATCCAATTGATTCAATGCTGGTGTCAGAAGATGGGCGCTTTCTTATTCAAGGCGATGTGGTTGATTTAAGCATTCGTCAAGTCATGGGTGTTAGTGATAAAGTTAAACAACTTAAACAATCACTCATTGATACTATTAATGATGTTGATAAAATCATCTATCCCGCCAATGATGAAAAATACATTGTTCATGTATTTACCGATGTCGACTGCCCATTTTGTAAAAAACTTCACCGTGAAATAGACAGCATGAATGATTTAGGTATAAGTGTAAAATATCTAGCATCACCTTTAGCCTCACTACACCCAACCGCACAAGGAAAAATGCAAAAGATTTGGTGCGCCGATGATCGTAATCAAGCCATGGATAATTACAACATTGATCGCAGTATTCCTGATGTAGAGAGATGCAAAAATCCAGTAGTTAAGCAACTGAAAATCTCTCAGCAATTAGGTGTAACTGGCACACCAGCAATTTTCTTGTCTGATGGCACACACCTGCCAGGCTATTTGCCTGCTGAAAAATTATTAACAAAAATCCAAACTACACTTGGCAACTAATAACGCTAGGCTTGTAGCCTTAGACGCAATTTGCTCTGTTGTTCTTGATAAAAAATCTTTATCTGCATTTGTATATCCAGATCAAGATGACGCATTTGCTAAATCCTTGGTTTTTGGCACGATACGTTTTTATCATCAACTCAATGACATTGTTACCGATCTACTTGAGCATTCATTAAAAAAAGAAGATCTTGATATTCATTGTCTAATGCTATTAGGTGCTTATCAAATCCTGCATTCTAATGTAGCCAGCCATGCCAGTATTTTTGAAACAGTCAATGTCGCTGTAGATCTGAACAAAGACTGGGCAAAGGGTTTGGTTAATGCCATCTTAAGACAAATTGATAGAAACAAAGACAAGTTATTAGCGCAAACGCATTATTCACATCCAACCTGGATGGTTAAAAAAATAAAACAAAATTATCCAAATGATTTTGAACAAATTTTTAACCAGAATAATACTCAAGCGCCAATGACAATTCGCGTTCATCCAAAATATTCAACACAAGATTATCAGCAATCGCTAAATAAAGTGGATATTAACAGCAAGCTTTTAGAAGTTGCTCCACAAGCCTTGGTATTAGATAAGCCCACGAGTGTTTATGACTTGCCTGATTTTGAAACAGGGTCTTGCTATATTCAGGATGCATCTGCGCAATTATCTGCACCTTTATTAGAGCCAAAGGATAGTGATTTAATTCTTGATGCATGTAGTGCGCCAGGTGGCAAAACCACTCATTTATCTGAACTTGCACCAAACGCAAAAATTATCGCTCTTGATAGCGATGAAACACGCCTAGAGCGAGTAGTGCAAAATGCACAACGCTTTAATATTAACAATATTGAAATTATTCAAGGCGAAGCAGAGCGTCAAGATTGGTGGGATAAAAAACCATTTGATAAAATACTGCTTGATGCGCCTTGTTCAGCAACCGGTGTAATTCGTCGTCACCCTGATATTAAGCTATTAAGAAAGCCCAAAGATATTACCGCCTTGGTAGCTTTGCAAGCTGAGATTTTAGACAACTTATGGCAAATGTTAAAACCTGGCGGTATTCTGCTCTACTCAACTTGCTCAATTCTAAAAGCTGAAAACGAACTTCAAATTGCTGATTTTCTCTACAATCACGATGATGCTAGCGAAATAAAAATTGATCTAGATTGGGGTATTAAAACAGTCATTGGAAGGCAGCAACTGCCAAGCCACGATTTTGATGGATTTTATTACGCAAAGCTTATTAAACAAG
>DTUI01000002.1:0-4232 GCA_012964205.1 Candidatus Thioglobus sp. | reverse complement strand
CAACTGCCAAGCCACGATTTTGATGGATTTTATTACGCAAAGCTTATTAAACAAGCGTAAGATTGCTTTTGCGCTTATTAACATAATAAGCGTATTTTTTACAATCTTGAGGGAAGAATATGAAAAAAATACTACTAAGTATTGCAACACTGCTGTTTGTTTTTAGTGCGCAAGCAGCCAATCCAAAATTCGTTATTCAAATCAGTACTGACGATGCGCGTACACAAAAAATTGTACTAAACAATGCAGCTAATTTACAAAAATACTATGGTGCAGATAACGTTACTGTTGAGATTGTGGCTTATGGCCCAGGCTTAGGAATCTTAACACCTAAAAACAAGAATGCATCTCGTGTTGAAAAGATGGCTATGAACGATATTACGTTTAGTGCATGTCAAAATACCATGAATGGCATTAAGAAAAAGAAAGGCCATTTTCCAGCATTGACTGATGGTGTAAGCATTATTCCTTCTGGCGTGGTTCGCATTGGTGAATTACAACAACAAAGTTATTCGTACATCCGTCCTTAAGATAGAGTTCATGCAATAAAAAAGGCGCTTAAAGCGCCTTTTTTATTGAGTTATTTTTCTAGTGCAATATCAAGCACTTCATCGATCCACTTAACCTTAATCACGTTCAGCTTACCTTTAATCTTCTCAGGCACTTCAGAAAGCTCACGTTCATTGTCATCAGGGATGATCACGGTTTTAATACCGCCACGCAATGCAGCGAGCATCTTCTCTTTAAGGCCGCCAATTGGAGTTACCTCACCTCGAAGTGTAATCTCACCTGTCATGGCAACATCTGCTTTCACCTTGCGTCCTGTTAGTACAGAAACTAGCGCGGTACACATCGCTGCACCTGCACTTGGGCCATCTTTAGGGGTAGATCCATCTGGCACATGAATATGAATATCAAGCTTCTCTTGGAAGTCATTCGCAATATTAAGCTCTTTGGCACGCGTACGCACCACACTCATAGCAGCTTGAATTGATTCTTTCATCACATCGCCCAACTGACCAGTATAGTTAAGCTTGCCTTTGCCTTTATAAGCTGCTGCTTCAATGGTTAGTAAGTCGCCACCTACTGATGTCCAAGCAAGCCCTGTCACTTCGCCCACTTGGTTATTTTCTTCAGCTAATCCAAAGCGGAATTTTTTAATACCTAGGTATTTTTCTAAATTTTTGTCTGAAATAGTAGCTTTGGTCTTGCGCTTCTTTAAAACCACCTCTTTCACCACTTTACGGCAAATGGTACTGATAGTTCTATTTAAACCACGCACACCTGCTTCACGCGTGTAATAACGAATGATATCTAATATTGCCGAATCTTTAAAGCTAATTTCACTTGACTTGACGCCATTATCTTTCATTGCTTGTTTGATTAAATGACGCTTGGCAATTTGCATTTTTTCATCTTCTGTGTAACCAGACAACTCAATAATTTCCATTCGATCAAGTAAAGGCTGTGGCAAATCAAGTGAGTTAGCCGTAGCGACAAACATTACTTGAGACAGGTCGTAATCCACTTCTAAATAATGATCGTTAAACGTATGATTTTGCTCGGGATCTAACACCTCTAGCATTGCTGAAGATGGATCGCCACGATAATCAGAAGCCATTTTTTCAATTTCATCCAGCAAAAATAAAGGGTTCTTAACTTTAATTTTTTGCATTTTTTGCACAATGGAGCCAGGCATGGCACCAATGTAAGTGCGTCTGTGGCCACGAATTTCTGCTTCATCGCGCACACCACCTAAAGCCATACGCACATATTTACGATTAACCGCTTTGGCAATAGACTCGCCCAATGATGTTTTACCCACACCTGGAGGGCCAACTAAGCACAAAATATTTGCCTTATTGTGTGTCACGCGGGTTTGTATCGCTAAATGCTCTAAGATGCGTTCTTTAACTTTATCCAAGCCATAATGATCGTCATCAAGAATTTTTTGAGCCTTTTTAAGATCTTTATTGATGATGGTCTTCTTCTTCCAAGGCACATCACATAAATTTTCAATATAAGTACGAATAATTGAAGCATCTGATGATTGTGAAGACATGCGCGATAATTTCTTTAATTCGCTTTGTGCTTTTTCTTTGGCCGCTTTGGGCATCTTAGCTTTGTTAATACTTAACTGTAAATCTTCAATTTCATTTTCGTCTTCTGCTTGGCCCAATTCTTTTTGAATTGACTTCATCTGCTCATTCAGATAATAATCGCGCTGATTAGATTCCATCTGCTTACGAACGCGTGATTGAATCTTGTGTTCGGTATCAAGCACTTCAATTTCACTTTGAATAACAGTTAGGATTTTGTCTAATCTATCCTGAGCACTCTCACCACCTAATAAAGTTTGTTTTTCTGATACTTTAAGTGATAAATTAGCAATAATAACATCACTAAAGCGCTCAACATCATTGACATCTTTAAGCATTTTCAAGACTTCTTCTGGAATCTTTTTATTGAGCTTAATGTATTTTTCAAAACTGCTTAAAGCTAGCCTCATCATCGCTTCAACTTCAGTTTCATTTTCAATCGATAAAGATAGCTCACTTAGTTGTACTTCGCTATGGTCATCAAGCTCAATAATTGCCTCAACCTTAGCGCGCTTAACACCCTCTACTAAAACCTTGATTGTGCCATCTGGCAGCTTTAGCATTTGTAAAATAGTTGCCAAAGTGCCAACCTCATGAAGGTCGCCATACTCTGGATTTTCAACTTTATCGTCTTTTTGAGTAACTAGAAAGATGTATTTATTGGTACCCATTGATTGGGTAATAGCATTGATAGATGTTTCTCTGCCAACAAATAATGGCATGACTGTATGTGGGAATACCACCACATCTCGAAGCGGCAATAATGGAACATTTTGAGTGCTTAGATCAATTTTTTCTATTTCGGGCTTTGTTCCCATAATAACTTAACACCTTTTTTGTTTAATAATTTAGATAGATAGTGATGGGTGACGTTAATTTCAAGTATCCAACGACCAAAATCATCCACCTTTTCGTTGTGGATATAGCCGATATCATGAATTTCACTTCTAATATAGGCACTCATCACATCTAGCTCTATCTTTGCACGTGTCATCATACCACTCAGCTGCTCTGCTAATGCCTGATATAACAAATCAATCCCCTCGCCTGTCTTGCTAGAAATCCAGACACGATACACTCTGCCAGATTCGTCTCTATCTAGGCGTGGTTCAAAATTTTTGATACAATCTATTTTATTCATCACTAAGATAGTTGGAATTTTACTAGCGCCAATCTCGTTGACAATCTCTTCTACTTGGCCAATTTTTTCAACATTGTATTCGTCAGCTGCATCCACAATATGTAGTAGCACGTTAGAACGCTTTGTTTCCTCTAGCGTGGATTTAAAAGCATCAACCAGGTCATGAGGTAAGTCTTGAATAAAACCTACTGTATCGGCAATAACGGCCTCGCCTGAGGCTGGCAATATAACTCGTCGAATAGTTGAATCTAGTGTGGCAAAGAGTTGATCGTGTGCAAATACGCCTGCATCAGTCAGAGTGTTAAACAAAGTCGACTTTCCAGCATTGGTATAACCCGCCAATGCAATCATTGGCAGTTCATTTTTAACCCGTGATTTACGGCCTAAATCACGCTGCTTATGTACCTTATCTAATCGTTTGGTAATATTTTTAATACGTACAGCGATCAATCGCTTGTCTGTTTCTAGCTGTGTCTCACCTGGACCACGCATACCAATACCACCTTTTTGGCGCTCTAGATGCGTCCAACCACGTACTAAGCGAGTTGATAGATGGCGAAGTTGAGCTAGCTCAACTTGCAGCTTTCCTTCAAAAGAATTTGCTCGCAATGCAAAAATATCAAGGATAAGACCCGTACGATCCATCACCTGGCATTCTAATGTTTTTTCAAGGTTGCGCTCTTGGGAGGGAGATAACTCTGGCGAAAAGATAACTAAATCAAGCTCAAGCTCTTTAACCATCTGTGCAATTTCATCAACCTTACCTGTGCCAATATAATATTGAGCTTTGGCCGAATTTCGATTAACTTGAATAGCTTCAACAATATCTAAGCCTGAAGATTCAGCTAATTCTCTAAATTCAGATTTGGCATTGTGGATATTGCGCGTTGAAGGTAGCTCAACATAAACCAACAAGGTGCGCTCACCTTGTCCTACGGCGTCTTTTTGACGATCGAATAATTCCAATTAAGTCACTCTAGATGGGTTAGCTA
>DTUI01000001.1 GCA_012964205.1 Candidatus Thioglobus sp. | reverse complement strand
GAACCTGCGCATGACGGGATCAAAACCCGTTGCCTTACCGCTTGGCGACAGCCCATTTAAGGATCGGAGAAGAATTTATTGCTTTCGCAGTAAAACTCATCCATTTTTTTGGCATTTTTTCTAATGCTGCCATAGCATCGCTTTCTGTGGAAAATTCAGCAAAAACACTACTGCCTGTTCCACTCATTCTTGCTTTTCCGATTAGGTTAGGGCACTCAGTAAGCTGCTCTAATGCAAGTCTGATTTCATCTGTTTGCGCTAGCGCTGCTTTCAAACAATCATTTCGAGTATTTGTCAGCTCAGAGAAGTCGGATATTTTCCCTATTATTGGACTCATTGTCAATGCTTTGTGCGAGAATATTTCTTGTGTTGAGGTTTGTTGGTTAATAAATACCACTAAAAAGGTATGTTTTGGCGTGTTGACTGGGCTAAGTATTTCGCCCACACCTTCGGCCCAAGCGCTTTTAGCATTGATAAAAATCGGAACATCGGCACCGAGTGTTAGTCCGAGACGCATTAATTCTTGATGATTTAATCCAGCATTCCAAAGTTGATTGAGTGCTACTAGCGTTGTAGCTGCATCAGAAGATCCACCACCAAGTCCGCCACCAGACGGAATTCGCTTCACAATTGAAATATTAGCGCCCAGTATTGAGTGGCTAGCCTGCTGCAATAGTTTTGCAGCGCGGATAATTAAATCAGTATCTGGATCGACATCGTCATTGCCAGACACGCGACTAATAATTCCGTTATTGGTTATTTCAAACTTTAGCTCGTCATAGTAATCAAGCAGTTGAAAAATAGTTTGGAGGTTGTGATAGCCATCTTCTCGTTTGCTGTTAATGTGCAAAAATAAGTTTATTTTTGCAGGTGCAAGCCAGATATTTGGCGTTTTAGACATCAATAAAAACGTCTCGATAGTATTTTAATTCATCGATTGAATCGCGAATATCGGCCAAGGCTAAATGCGCCGGCTCGCCTTCTCGAATCATTTTTGCCTCAGGCTTCCAACGAACTAATAATTCTTTTAATGTGCTGACGTCAACGTGGCGATAGTGGAAAAATTTTTCCAATTCTGGCATGTAGTTATATAAAAAACGTCTGTCTTGGCAAATGGTGTTGCCACACATTGGTGAAGCACCTGCGTCTACATATTTTTCTAAAAATTCAATGGTTTGTTTTTCAGCCTGCTTAGTGGAAATAACACTATCTTTAACGCGCTGAACCAGCCCTGAATTAGTGTGGTGTTCAGTATTCCATTCGTCCATGCCAGCTAAAATTTCACCACCTTGATGAATAACCATAGAAGGGCCTTCTGCCAAAATGTTAAGATCTTTGTCAGTGACAATGGTGGCAATCTCAATAATTACGTCACGTTCTGGCAGTAAGCCAGTCATTTCTAAATCAATCCAGATTAAGTTGGTTTCTTTGTTCATAGTGGTTTCCTAGCAGCCAGTTGATTCACGTACAAAATCATCTAATTTTTGATGTGCTGAGCCTTTGTTTAAAATGGTTATTGCTTTGTCGATACCTGCTTGTAATGTGTCGCTTAAGCCGCTGACATAAATTGCTGCACCTGCATTTAAAGCAATAATATTTTTAGCAGCGCCATCTTTTCCATCCAATGCTTGCTGAATAAGTACTAAAGAGCTTTCTGCATCGTCCGCTTTAATATCGGTTAAATCGCCTAGTGGCAAGCCAAAATCTGCTGGATTGATGTGGTAAGTGGTGACTTTTCCATCTTTAAGTTCAGCGACAAAGGTGTCGTCTGCAATGGATATTTCATCCAAGCCATCATTGGAATGAACCACCATTACATGTGTTGAGCCAAGGCTTTTTAAAACATTGGCAATAGGCTCAACTAGATCATGACTATAAACACCCATAACTTGTGTCGGCGCTTTTGCCGGATTGGTTAATGGCCCAAGTACGTTAAAAATGGTTCTTACTGCTAATTCTTTGCGTGGACCAATTGCATGCTTCATGGCTGAATGATGTGCTGGTGCAAACATAAAGCCAACACCAATTGTGGCAACACTCTTGCTAATTTGTTCAGCACTCATGTCTAGATTCACGCCTGCAGCTTCTAAAACATCTGCACTGCCTGATTTTGATGAGATGGATCGATTACCATGTTTGGCAACTGATCCGCCAGCGGCTGCAACAACAAAGGCGCTGGCTGTAGAAATATTAAATAAGCCAAGTCCGTCGCCACCTGTGCCACACGTATCTACCAAGTGTTTTTTGTTGGCAATGGTGACACCTTTGGCTAATGAGCGCATTACTTTTGCGCTGGCAGTAATTTCAGCCACTGTTTCGCCTTTCATCGAGAGTCCCACTAAAAAAGCACCAATTTGTGCATCAGTGGTTTTTCCAGTCATGATGTCAGTCATTACATCATGCATTTGAGTTTCGTTTAAATCTTGTTTAGCAATGACTGCTTTGATCGCTTGTTGTATATTCATGGATTAATTTTTGTTCATTAGAGCTTCAATGTCATTAATGGTTTTGATAAGGTTTCCGGTTAAAACGTTGTGGCCAGTTTCTGTTACTAGAACGTCATCTTCAATTCTGATGCCGATATCATTATAAATTGGATTGATTTTATCATCCTTGCGAATGTAAATGCCGGGTTCAACAGTAATCACCATGCCTTTTTCAAAAAGGCGGTGTTGTTTGTTATGTTGGTACGTACCAACATCGTGAACATCCATGCCCAGCCAATGCCCTGTGCCATGCATATAAAATTTTGAAAGTGGCTCACCAGGCGCAAGTAGTCCGAGTGATTCAAGCCCTTGTTGAATAATCGCACAGGCAATTTTGTGGGGTTCGTGCACACTAACACCTGGCTTGATACATTCAATGGCGGCTAATTGAGCATCTAAAACAATTTGATAAATGCTTTTTTGAGGATCACTGAAACGACCATTAACCGGAAATACTCGAGTAATATCACTGGCATAGTTGTCAAATTCACAACCTGCATCAATCAGTACTAAATCGCCATCAATCAGCACTTGATTGTTTTTAATGTAGTGCAAGATACAAGCATTTTTACCGCCAGCAACAATTGGCGTATAGGCATGCTCAGACTTATTTTTAACAAATTGTGCATCAAAAACGCTTTGTAATTCACATTCAAGCATGCCAGGCGTTACATATTGCATGGCATGTTGATGTGCAATGGTTGAGATGTCAGCCGCTTTTTGCATGGTTTTAATTTCAGACTCATCTTTAATTAAGCGCATTTCGTGTAAGGGCTCTTTCAAGCTTTTGATTGTGTATTTGGCTAGTAAGTTGGTAATTTGCGTATCAAAATCACAAGGCTTTGCATCAAAATACACAACACTATTGTTGTTAATTAATTGAGATAATTGATTATTTATTGTCTTAATATCAAAAGCTTTGTTAAGTTTTAAAGCAGCTGACGCATTTTCAAGCCCTAGGCGCTCACCATCCCAAATTTCACGAGCAGGATCTTTATCTCTCAAAAACATAGCATAATGACTACGACTGATAACAGCAACAGCTTCCGGCTCATCAAATCCGGTCAAATAAAAGAAGTCACTGTGCGGGCGAAATGCAAATGTCACATCACCATTTCTGAACTGCTCAGGGTTGGTTGAAATAATGATCAATGCATTATCATCCAGCTTGCTTAGTAGTTCTTTTTGTCTGTTTTGATGTATCATTATTTTTCAAGTCAATTTAGTAGCGCAAAGATACCATGAAACACGTCCGCTTGTACCAAAATGCCCCTTTGAAAATTAATGATATCTTTCTATTGGATGAATATGGATCGCACCATTTGGCCAAAGTATTGCGCTTCCCTCAAGGTCAAGATATAACCTTGTTTAATGGTGATGGTTGTGAATATCGAGTGAACGTTCTCAGTGTTAAAAAACGCTGTGAAGTGAAGGTTGTCTCTAGCACCATTAATCATAACGAATCCAAACTAACACTAACGTTGGCGCAAGGCATTGCCAAGGGTGAAAAAATGGATTTTTTAATACAAAAGGCTGTGGAACTCGGCGTGAGCCAAATTGTGCCAATCTTTACTCAACGTTGCGTGGTTAGACTAAAGGGTGAAAAACTAAAAAAACGCACTCAACATTGGCGCAAAATTATCATTGGTGCTTGTGAGCAATCAGGTAGATCAATTGTGCCAACCTTATTTGATCCAATAGATTTTGCAGATTTTATTGAGCAAGATTTTGGCCATAAATTTGTACTTCATCATCGCGCTCAACAGTCTTTACTAGAATGTAAACCTATGTCACAAGCAACAATTGTTATTGGCCCTGAAGGTGGATTAAGTGATGTTGAAATTGAGCATGCTGTTGAATGTGGTGCACAGCCATTGCTGTTAGGCGCTAGAGTGCTGAGAACAGAAACCGCATCATTGGCAGCAATTGCCAATATGCAGTTGTTATGGGGTAGTTAGTGTTTTTAACGCTTGTTGAATTGGCTCTAGCACATGGGCTAATTTTTTACGAATAGCTGAACTTGTTAAATTATGCGCTGAAATGGTGCTAACCACTAGCTTTTCACTAACACCTGCTAACAATAATCTTGCATCAAGCTTGTCTTGTTCATCATCGGCAGTAAGTGACAAATCGCTAATTTGATTGGTAATTTTTTCAATGGTATTTTGCATGCTAATATCTTGATGTGACATGTATTGGCCTAATACTTCTAGTGCACGATACAAGACGTATTCTTGATTGATCTTTTTAAGAATATGGCCTAGTGTTGTTAAGAATAGTTGCGACTGTTGATTGTTGATTATTTGTAAATCGGAGTGTTCGTAGTTTGGTATTTTAAGGTTAAATTCATTTGGTAAATTGCCACGCATGCGCTCGACAAAGCCCACTAAAAATGCAGTTTTTCTTTGTCCTTGCTTCCAAAGTCTATCTTTATCTTTCTGCTCTATTAGACCTTCTTGCAAAACCAGACTAGTGGTATCGATAAGCTGCTCAATATCGTCAACAAAAGGTAAAAATTCCAACAGATATTGGGCAATCTCCCGACCAGTTTGAGTGTTTAGAACAAAGGGCTTGGTGAGTAAAAAACGCCCAATTTCAGCCTGATTATCGGTATTGGTGGCACACCACCATGTGAGCTTAAGTAAGTCGTTGTCTAAATTAGTAGAATTCGAAACAGCGACAACCGCCTCAACTTCACCCAGTTTTAATAGTGATGTTAAGTTAGATGATTCTACTTGTCCCATTCTAGACCAGCGCTTTAAATATGATGGGTAGCCACCCATGGCACCAAGCACCTGAGTGACCAATAGTTTTTTAACTTCCTTGATGTAGACTTCGCTATCGCCACTAGGTTTTAGTGCAATAATCTGCTCTTTAAATTGAGCGTTAAGCCCAACTACTGTTAGCTTGTAAGTATCAATGCGTATTGCTACTGAGGTCGCAATAAGAACGTTGAGTTTAAGAATGTCTTCAGGTTCGAGCATTAATTAATAATCTATTTAATTGTGATAAAGAGTTGGAGGCAAAAGAATCTTTAAAAATAACCAAAGAACGCTTGCCGATGTTGATTATCACCAGGAAGCGTGACTGATAGGCGCAGTAAACATAAGGATACTTATGTTTTTTTCCGCTATTATCTATTGTGACAATCGTATTGCCGTCTAGGGAAAAGGTGCGAATGGAATTTGTTTTTTTAAGAAAGATATAGCCATTTAAATATTGAAAATGAATACCCAGAGCAAGGCTAAATATTAAACTTGCATAGAAGTTAAAACTATAAAACCAAACACTCAAAAACGTAAACCCATGAATAATAAGCGAAAGACCAAAATACAAGCTTGAAGCCTGAAGTTTAAACGTTACTTGTTCAGTCACTATCACCCAATTCCACACCTAGTTCACCCGCTCGATCAAAAGCAGCGCGCATGGCATGTGCAACGATCAAATCAAAATCTTGATCCTGAAAAGACTCTATGGCCGCTTGTGTGGTGCCGTTAGGGGAGGTAACTTTACCACGTAATTCATGGGCAGAGTCTGTCGATGCATCTGCCATCATGCTTGCGCCTAATGCGGTTTGAATGCTGAGGGCTTGTGCTGTTTTTTCATCTAGTCCTAATGCAACGCCCGCATTACTCATGGATTCAATCATTAAGAAAAAATATGCAGGGCCACTGCCAGATAGCGCTGTTACCGCATCAAGCATACCTTCTTCTTCAACCCATAGACTCTGCCCAACGCTACTTAAAATATCACCAGCCAGTTCTTTTTGAGATGCACTAACATTTTCATTGGCAAATAAGCCAGTGACACCCTGATTAAGCAGAGCTGGGGTATTAGGCATGGTGCGCACAATTGGCTGATTGCCACCAAGCCAGCGGTTGATATCTCGCACGCGTACGCCTGCAGCAATTGAAACAATTAGCGCTCCAGGTTTTATTGATTCTGTTATTTGATGACAAACGATTGATAATATTTGCGGCTTAACTGCCAGCACAATAACATCACAATGGGCAGCAAGTTCAATATTATCCGTAAATACTTCAAGGTTAAATTCATCTTTTCGCAAGGATAATAGCGACTCATTGGTATCGCTGAGTTTAATTTTCTCAGCAGAGATACCATTATTAATAAGTCCAGAAATGATTGCATAGGCCATATTGCCTGCGCCAATAAAACCAATTGTTGTTGAGTTTTGCATTACAATGTTTTTTAAATTTAGTCTGAGACTATTCTACCAAATTAACCAAAGAGGTATTTAACGTGAGTGCAAAAAAATTCAATCCAAAATTAATCATGATCGATGTTGATGGAACCTTAGTAGACAGCGTGCCAGATTTGGCTTACTGTGTGGATGAAACTATGAAAGCTATGGGTAGAGACACCTGGGGTGAGGCGCAAGTGCGTCATTGGGTAGGTAATGGCGTGCCTAAATTAGTAGAAAGAACTTTAACGGGTGAGTTAGAAGGCACACCAGTTAAAGAAGATTTTGACAAAGCTTATCCGATTTTTTTAGAACTATATGCAAAAAATACTTCAGTGCGTTCGTGCTTATACGACGGTGTTATAGAGGGGCTAGATTATATGCAGGCTCAAGGTTACACACTCGGTTGTGTAACCAATAAAGCCGAGCAATTCACGCTACCACTTTTGAAAGATTTGGGTATTTTTGATTATTTTGGCATTGTTGTTTCGGGCGACACATTGGCTAAGAAAAAGCCAGATCCTTTGCCACTACTTCACAGTGCTGAATTTTTTGGTATTGACCCTAAAGATTCATTAATGTTGGGCGATTCAGTGAGTGATGTAAAGGCATCACGCGCAGCTGGTTTTGAGATCATCTGTATGTCATATGGCTATAATCATGGCGATGATATTCGCGATACTAATCCTGATTTGGTGATTGACTCAATGGCTGAATTAACTAGCCACCTGTAAGTCATTATGCTTGTTTAGCTAACAGCTCCGATTCAACCTAAATATCAGTACAATGTGTTTAAGAGACCTTTAAATTAGATATTTTAAATGAGCACATTCGATCAAACTCATATTTGGCATCCGTATGCCAAAGTACCCAATCCGGCCAGCACTTATAAAGTATTGTCAGCCGATGGCGTTTATTTAAATCTGGATAACGATAAGCGCGTTGTTGACGGTATGAGTTCTTGGTGGAGTGCTATTCATGGTTACAATCACCCAACTCTTAACAAAGCAGTTACAACACAATTGGATAGAATGTCACATGTGATGTTTGGTGGTTTAACACATGAGCCTGCCATTACACTTGCCCAAACCTTGGTTGAGTTGACGCCAGATAACTTAACCAAAGTATTTTTTACTGATTCGGGCTCTGTTGCTGTTGAGGTGGCACTTAAAATTGCTCTGCAATATTGGCACAATAAGGGTCAATCGGACAAGCATAAATTCATCACCATACGTGGCGGATATCATGGTGATACTTTTGGTGCTATGAGCGTATGTGATCCAGATAATGGTATGCATCATCTATTCTCAGGTGTATTGCCTAAGCATTATTTTGTAAAAAGTCCATCGATGGTGGCAATGGATGAGGCGTTGTCAGACTTAGAGGAAACTTTAAAAGCACATTCAAGTAATATTGCAGCCATGATTTTGGAGCCTGTAGTGCAAGGTGCAGGTGGTATGCGTATTTACAATCCACAATATTTAATCAAGGCTAAAACTCTTTGTCAGCAACATCAAGTGCTATTTATTTTGGATGAAATTGCTACTGGATTTGGACGCACAGGCGAGCTATTTGCTTTGGAGTATGTAGATGTTGAGCCAGATATTCTTTGTCTAGGTAAGGCATTAACAGGCGGGTATATGACATTAGCTGCAACACTCACTAGTGATGAGATATCAAATACGGTTGGCACACTAATGCATGGTCCAACGTTCATGGCTAATCCGTTGGCCTGTAGTGTGGCTAATGCCAGTATTGACCTATTATTAAACTCCCCATGGCAAGATAATATTGCTAATATTGAAGCAATATTAAATAGCGAATTATCTTCATTACGCACTGAAGGTAATGTGGCTGACGTGCGCATTTTGGGCGCTATTGGTGTAGTGGAATTAACTCATGATATCGATATAGAAAAAGCACAGCAACTATTAATTGAGCAAGGTGTTTGGCTTAGGCCGTATGGAAAACTGCTCTACACTATGCCACCTTTTATCATTAGCAAGCAAGAGTTGCTAAGTATTACTACCGCCATTAAAATGGTCATTAAACAATTATGAAAAAACTATTATTACTAGTAAGTTTATTGCCACTATTTTCACAGGCAGCTGATTATGAAAAAGTCAGTGTTGAGGTGGTTGCTGAAAATCTAAATGGAAGTGCATACTATATCCCGGGTTTATCAGGTGCTGCAACGGAATACGAAGGCTTTATTTCTAATGCTGGTTTTGTCATAACCAGCGAAGGTGTAGTTGTATTTGATGGCCTAGGCACACCTTCATTGGCCGACGCCATGCTCAATGAAATTCGTAAGCTAACCGACAAGCCGATTAAACTGGTAATTGTAAGTCATTATCATGCAGATCATATCTACGGCTTGCAAGTGTTTAAAGAGCAGGGTGCGCAAATTTGGGCACCTAAAGGCACTTGGGATTATCTAGATTCAGAAACAGCAACAAGCCTACTAGATTCAAGACGTACCGCGTTATATCCTTGGGTAAATGATGAAACTTACCTGGTAGATCCGGATCGTATTATTGATAAAGATACTAATTTTTCATTAGGTGAAAATCAATTCTTACTAACTTATTTTGGCAAAGTTCATTCAGAAGGCGATATGTCTCTTTTGAGCATAAACGATCAAACACTATATAGTGGTGATTTGATTTTTGAAGGGCGCATCCCTTTTGTCGGTGATGCCGACATCATAAAATGGTCAAAAACACTAGACCGAGTGCGCAATATTGAAATGGAATATTTTGTACCGGGTCATGGAATGGCATCAGATCAGCCCCAAGAAACCATGGACTTAACTTATCGATACCTTAATTTTTTAATCAAACAATTAACGCTAGCTGTTGATGAGATGACACCATTTGATGAAGCCTATAACGCAATTGATTGGTCAGAATTTGAAGATGAGCCAGCCTTTGAGGCAGCAAATCGTAAGAATGCTTACGCTGTATATTTGTATTTAGAAAGAGTGCTTTGATCAGGCGAACCCAAAGGTTACACTCGCCAATAAAGAAGCAACAATAGCTTAATAAAGATAGCCAAACTTCATTAGGTTAATGAATCAATGATATGCTTAATGACATGATTACGGCCGCTGATGAATAGATAATTGTATGTAACACTAGGTTCATTCTCTCCCTCCTTAAATAAGATTTAATTAATGTGTTGTTGTGCCGATTAGTTGATTAAAACTGTACCTTTTTATTTAGAAATTTTAGTTATTGATAAAATTTTTCCAAGGTTATCTACTGACTCAAAGTAAATTTCATCGCCTTTAACACCTGGGATCTTAAATTGAAAGAACGGATTCTCTGATATTGATCCACCAATGTTCGCCTTAGCAGCAAGTACCTTGTTTTTATTTACATTCAAGTGAGTAATGTGATTTTGAGGAATTATAGAGCCATTTTTATTTTTTCGATTCCCGCTTTCCATTGGGTGTTTCATTAATACTCTGACAGTAATAACACCATCTCTTGATTTTGCTTTTAGTTTAATTTTGGCCATATTTTCTTATGTGGTCTTAACCGCCACAACCTCCAAGTGTTACTTTTACTGATCTGCTTTGAGTAAAGCTTGCTGTTGTAGTTGATACAATAGCAGTCACTATAGAAGTTTCAGCCATTTTTATACGAGTTGTGATAAATGCCGATGCCTCTGGTAGTTCAAAATAAGCAGTTAAAGGTGTTTTGTTTTTATGTACATAAATTGCAATACTTTTTACATCTAATATGTTGAGAGCATCTACTGTTATTGGTACCATGGCGCCATTCTCGGCGATTTCCGGTGCCTTTAGTATGAAACTACCTTCTTGAGCATTGTCCATCTTAGATTTAACAATATCAGAAATTTTTTTAAATTCGGACGTGCTTGCTAATACCCTATTGGGTATCAACAATCCTGCGGCTACTGCTGCTGCAATAGAAGCAGTAGCCATAGACTTTTTTAAGAATAATCTTCTGTTCATTATTTCCCCTATTAGGTTTGAATCACACACAATTTTCTTACTTGTGTGTGAAAATAATATTATGGTCTCAAGTACGAAAATCCTTGTGACTGTAGGGCTGCAATTTCAGCAACACCACTCGGAACAATGTCAGTACTTTCTGCATCATAAAGCTGGTCTAAATCAATCTTCTTACCTTTTAAAGTGTTTGCACATACCTTAAAAGTTACATTTTGCTTTTTAAGATTAGCAATAGTTGCCTGTTGCTTATCAGTTGCATTACCCATAGGTAGCTTTGTACTTGATGCCTCTTCAGGAAGTAGTAGCATTGATAAACCTTTGCCGTGCATGATTACACGAAGATCTAAATTTTTAGCGCCAACTGCATTAATATGATTCTGGATATTTCGAAGTGCGCCAAATTGACGTTTCGCATTGTCATAATTAACATGGTAAGCGATTTGTTGTGTACCGTAACTTCCTGCATTTGCAGTGGTGCTGATTCCTAAAATTAAACCTAGAGCAACCACTGTGGCTGCTAATTTTTGAATTGTATTTTTCATACCTCTCCTCTTTATTTTTTAATTGTAAATCAAGCTCCCATAGCTTGACGACGACTATGCTACGCGTAACATAAAGGGAAATCTATTATGGTATTCCATAATTTTTTAGACTAAATAAAGCTTTTCTTAAGGGGGTAGCTCAACTCTATTGTATAAGTCACTATAGTTAATACATTAAAGTTTTGCAGAATGATAAAAATACAAATACTTAATCAATCGGGTCCACGTCGAGATACCAGCGTACTTTATTTTTGAGTTTAATAGCGTCAACGTGCTGATTAAAGGTGGCCAGCATCTGATGAAGCGCCGATCGATCGTTTGATTGTAGGTATAGGTTAAAGTAATAATAGTCTGCTTTTTTCTCAATCGAGTTGGCCACAGGGCCCCAGATTTCTACCGTATCCATATTGACATTTTTAAGCAATCCAGCTACCTCTTGTAAAAATTCCTGAGCATTTTGCTTATTTTTAGCATTGGCACAAAGCAATGCTTGATGGGCAAAAGGTGGCATTGCAGCACTCATACGCTGCTTAAGTAGGCCACTAGCAAACTGGGTATATCGATTAGACAATACATAATTAAACATTGGATGGTCTGGGTAGCGTGTTTGAATCACCACTTCGCCTTGTTCTAGTCCTCTGCCCGCACGTCCAGATACTTGAATGAGTAGCTGAGCTAAATACTCCGTTGCACGAAAGTTAATGGATAAAAATCCACCGTCAATGTCTAAAATTCCAACCATGGCTAAATTTGAAAAATCATGTCCTTTGGCCAGCATTTGAGTGCCAACAATAATGCAAGGATCGCCCGAGTTGATTTTTTCTAAATGTTGCGCTAGGGCTTTTTTACGCCTAGTGGTGTCACGATCAATTCTGATAATTGGTGTATCAGGAAAATGTGAGCCAAGCGTTTCTTCAAGTCGCTCAGTGCCGTAGCCATATACTTCAAGGGTAGATTGGGAACAATCAGGGCAAGTTTGTTCTGGCATTTTTTCATCACCACAGTGGTGACATTTAAGGCGATTAATATGACGATGATAAATCATCGAAGCATTGCAGTGGCTACACTCAGATTTCCAGCCGCACTCTGTGCAAAAATACACTGGCGCATAACCGCGACGGTTAATAAACAGCATAACCTGCCTTCCCTTGGCAAGATATTGTTGCATTTTTTCAATTAATAATTTTGATAGGGCTCCGTCAAAATTACTACGCATGTCAATTAAGCTTACTTTTGGCATGATAGCGCCACCTGCTCGATTGGCCAACGTTAGGCGTGTGAGCTTATTATCCATGGCATTTTTTAAGCTTTCTAATGAGGGTGTTGCAGTGCCAAGTACTAGCGGGATGTCGGCTTGTTTTGCGCGAATAAAGCTTAAATCACGAGCTGAATAGCGGAAGCTTGATTGTTGCTTGAAAGAGCCATCATGCTCTTCATCAACAATGATTAAGCCTAAATTAGGCATTGGTGCAAAAATAGCACTACGCGTACCCAAGATAACGCCAGCTTGAGTTTCTTTAGCCAATAAATAGGCGTCGAGTTTTTGAGTCTCATTGAGCTGCGAATGAATGGCAACTACGCGTGTATCAAGGCGTGATTCAAATCTAGAAATCATTTGTGGGGTAAGGCCAATCTCTGGCACCAAGACTAACACCTGCTTTCCTTGGTTAAGAATTTCTTGAGTAATTCGTAAATAAACTTCGGTTTTGCCACTACCAGTTACGCCATGTAGCAAAAATCCATGATAAGCGTTTTGTTTGGCAAGAATAGCCTTGATGGCGCGATCTTGCTCTTCAGTAATATCAAAATCAGGTGCTTGTATTTTGTTTGGTAATCCGATGACTTTTTTAATCACTGCGGGCTTACCAAGGCGCAAATTTTTAGGCATCGCAGCTAATAGAACCTCACCAATTGGGTGGTGGTAATATTTAGCAGCCCAGAATAAAAAATTTAAAATTGGCGTATCTAAAATTGGCGATTCATCCAGAATCTCTTCAACAGATTTTAGTTTTTTAAACTCGCTTTTGTCTTTATTGCTAAGCACAATGCCTATGACTTTTTTGGCGC
This sequence comes from Candidatus Thioglobus sp., assembly GCA_012964205.1. Taxonomy (GTDB): domain Bacteria; phylum Pseudomonadota; class Gammaproteobacteria; order PS1; family Pseudothioglobaceae; genus Thioglobus_A. The sequence continues at coordinate 9,134 of DTUI01000001.1, read as the reverse complement.
CAAAAGGCACTTTGACTCGTACGCCAGTTTCTATCTCTTGATCACAAAGGTAATCAAAGGTTCGGTGTAATGGGATAGAAATTGCAACTTCAACGATTGCCATTAAGAGCTAAATTAATGCGATAAAATAAATCATTTTATTCTTAAAAACCCAACTATGGTTGTCATTCAAAACAGTATTAAAGATACCTCTATCAATGAAGAAAGCTTAATCGATACATTGCAGCAAGTGATTAATGATCTTGGCAAGGGTGAAAGTGAATTACTAATTCGTATGGTTGATAAGAATGAAATTCAAAATTTAAACAAAACTTATCGACATCAAGATAAGCCGACTAACGTACTGTCTTTTCCTAGTGACTTACCAATTGAAATTGATGAGGAAATTTTGGGTGATGTGGTGATTTGCCTCGAAGTGGTAAAACAAGAAGCACAAGATCAGCAAAAAACATTTTTAGATCATTTGACCCATATGGCTGTCCACGGTACGTTGCATCTACTGGGTTATGACCATATTGAGGATGATCAGGCAAAAACCATGGAAAGCTTAGAAGTGGAAATTCTAGATCGTTTACAAATAAAAAATCCATACTTATAAAACAATTATATGGCTAATATCAGCGTGTTAATATTGTTTATCAATGACATTTCAAAATGAAATAGAGAATGAAGATTACTTCTAAAATTTCTTTAGTATTATAAAATTTTTAAAACTACCATTCTGCATGAATAATTAATGATTATTCTGCGTGTTCCATGCGCCCAAGTCGCTCCATGGCGCGTAATTCATCATTAATATAGTACATTTTTAATGAATTTCGCTCCCATGGCGGGATTCCAGCCTCTTGCAAGACCTTTTTAAGGGATTGTGAGTGTTTTTTTCCAGGTAATTTAATGCGTAGACCTTCGGAACGATAGCGAATAGAAAAATTTGGCAAATTTTCTAAATCGGCCTGAATAGGGCACTTATCCAAGTTATTGTCTTCTCGCTCATCAATAAAATACAACTGAGACTGATAACGTCTAATTTTAAAATCACCCCATTGCACTAAGGGGTTGGCGTCAGTTTTTGCACCGATTAAATCTAAAATTTGATCCATAATCTTATCACTAGGAGATAAAAAGCCAAGATCATTTAAATGGTGGCGTAGAACATTCTTCATGCGATGAGTCTCAAGCTTGATTAGTGCTTCAATTTGAATACGACCCTTGTCGTTAATGATGTTGTTTGCCAATAGATCAATATTGGATAGCTCTCGTGTAAGTTTAAGTGCTTCAGATTGATGTTTGGCACTTCTAGCTAAGGTTTTTGTTAAATTTTTATACACCTTTCCAAGTGCTGGGATGATATCAATCCGTAGGTAATTACGTCTAAAATTGGTATTTTTGTTGCTATCGTCCTCAATCCAGTTGAGTTTGTACTTATTTGCATAATCCAAAATTTGCTGCTTTTCAATGGTTAACATTGGTCGATAATGCCATCCTCTGCCTAAGGTTTTTTGCCTAGGCATGCTAGCAAGTCCTGCCACACCTGAGCCACGAAATAATTGAAGCAACAATGTTTCTGCTTGATCATTTTGATGGTGTGCAGTGCATAAAACTTCATTATCTTTTAAATCACACGATAGTGAAAAATAACGTTTTTTACGTGCATTTTCCTCAATGTTAGTTGGTTTTTCTAGATTAATATCAATATTTTTATAGGGAATATTGAGGTTTTCACATAAATTTTGACAAAACAGATGCCACTCATTGCAATGCTTGGAGAGGTGATGATTGCAATGAATAACTCTTAGAGAATCAGGATAGTGGTTGTGTAAATAATGCAGTAATACAATTGAATCGACGCCACCACTTAGACCAAGAACAATTTGCTTGCCCTCGAGATAAGGGTCTTTATTCTTTAAACTTTCCAAAGCCAAGTAGTTTTTCTTGTCTGTTAAGTAATAAATCTTCTGTTGACAGCTTTTTGATGTTGTTCAATTCTTCGATTAATGCAGATCTTAGTAAGGTTTTTGCTTCACTTGGATCACGATGAATACCGCCTAATGGCTCATTGATAACAACATCAACTAAACCCTCTTTTTTAAGATGGACAGAAGTTAGTTTAAGAGACTCTGCTGCTAAATTAGCTTTTGATGCATCCTTGTAAAGGATAGAAGCACAACCTTCTGGTGAGATAACTGAGTATATGCTATATTCAAACATCATCATTGTATCTGCCACACCAATAGCTAAAGCACCACCCGATCCACCTTCACCAATGACCACTGAAATAATTGGTGTAGCCAGTGTTGACATTTCGAATAGATTTCTCGCAATGGCTTCAGATTGGCCGCGCTCTTCAGCACCGATTCCTGGATAGGCGCCTGGCGTATCAATAAAGGTAATGATAGGCATGTTGAACTTTTCTGCCATTTTCATTAGGCGTAAAGCCTTTCGATATCCTTCAGGGCGTGGCATGCCAAAGTTGTATTTAAGTTTTTCTTTAGTTGAGCGGCCTTTTTGCTGGCCAATGAACATAACTGGTTGGCCGTCTAGCTTTGCAATGCCGCCTACAATCGCATGATCATCACCATATGCTCGATCGCCATGTAGTTCAGTAAATTCTTCAAATACATCGTTAATATAATCCAACGTGTAAAGGCGTTTTGGGTGGCGTGCTAATTGTGAAATTTGCCAATCAGATAATGAAGAGAATATCTTTTTAGTGAGCGCAATACTTTTGATCTTTAGCGCTTCTAATTCTTCGGCGATATCAACCTTTACTTTAATATTGTAGAGTGCTTCAATTTTCCCTTCTAGGTCAGCAATTGGCTGTTCGAAATCAAGATAGTCTAAATTCATATCGCGTTATAATCGTTATTTTTAATAATAATTAAATTATAGCAGATGGACTTACTCACGCTACTATCTTTAGCCTTCGCAACATTTGTTTATGCAATCTCTCCAGGGCCTGGATTATTTGCCGTATTGGCAACTTCAACGCGCTATGGGCCTGTTGCAGCGTTGTGGCTTTCAGTAGGACACGTAATTGGCGATATTTTGTATGTATCAATCGCTATGTTTGCGCTTAGCATCTTGGCACAAACAATCGAGCAAAGCATGATTTATGTTAAATTTTTTGGAGCGGCATATTTGCTTTATATTGGCTATCAGCAGTGGAAATCTAAAGGGGTGAGTTTTTCTGTTCAAGATGATAAAAAATCCACACTCAAATTGTTACTTGCAGGCTTTGTGGTGGGTGGAACCAATCCAAAAACCATTATTTATTATCTGTCATTTTTGCCGATCTTTATCGATTTAAACAACCTAACGCTGGCCACTGAAATTGAGGTAATTGTAGTAGTTGGTATCACTGTTTTATTTGTGTTGAGCTTGGCCAATATATTAGGATTGAAATTGCGAAAGCACATTGAAAACCCAGTTGTTATTCAAAAGGTTAATAAAATCACCGGTATCACTATGATGTTGGTCGGTGTTTTTGTGGCTTTATACTAGTAATTAATATGACTGAATTTTTGGCTTTATTTGTCTTTGTCTTTGTGTGGAATTATTAAATGAAATGTTACAGCGGAGTGCTATTGTTGGCGCAGTGATGACAATTACTGCGCTAATGGTACTGAATAATATTAAATTAAGTGTTTTTATCAAGACTAATAAAGACAAAGCGTAAAATAAATGATTATGAATATTGACATAATCAAGAGAATAACATGGATGTAATTTACTGGCTAATTCCAAGTATGATTTTTGTTGGTGTTGTGCTCGTTGTGCTTTTAATGATGGGGGTTAAGAGTGGTCAGTTTGAAGATCTAGAAGGTGAAGGGCAGCGTATATTGTTTGACGAAGATGTAGATGTTAAGATGGTTGAGAAAAAAAACAAATAATTAGTCTTGACATTCGTATGTCTTTGTAGATAATTCGCAATTAATTAGACAACAAAAAAACATAGGTAGCAACATGGCAAAAAGCATTATTGACGGTTTATTTGGAAAATCTCCAATTAGCCCATTGCAGCAGCATATGACAAGTGTTCATTCTTGTATCTCTGAGTTAACGGGATTTATGGTTGCTATTCACGCCCAAGATTGGGACGAAGCAGAATCAATCAGATCTTTGATTGGCGATAAAGAAGGTGAAGCAGATAAGCTTAAGAAGAAGTTGCGCATGGGCTTGCCATCAACTTTTATGATGCCTTTCTCACGCCGTGATTTATTAGATTTATTGTTAATTCAAGATTCAATTGCTAATTTAACCAAAGATGTTTCAGGCTTAATGATTAATCGTAAGATGACGATGCCTGAAGAAATTGCTGCCGATATGATTGAATTAACTGATGTTTGTATTCAAACTTCAGCGGCCGCTTTGAAAGCGGTTAACGAATTGGACGAAGTGCTAGAAACTGCTTTTGGTAATCGTGAGCGCAGACTGGTTAGTTCAATTATTAGTGATATTAACGATCTAGAAAGCAGATCAGACAAAATTCAGCATGTTATTCGTACAAAATTATTTCCGTTAGAAGCTGACCTTCCTCCTGTTGATGTGATATTTTATTATCGCGCAGTAGAGTGGTTGGGTGAATTAGCCGATGCTGCACAAAAAGTAGGCTCACGCCTTGAAGTGCTACTTTCTAAATAGCAAGCTAGAGGACTGATTATGGAAATTATTGCAAATTACAGTGATATTTTATTAATGCTGGCAGTGGCATTTGGCTTGTTTATGGCTTGGGGTGTTGGTGCTAACGACGTGGCAAATGCCATGGGAACTTCGGTAGGCTCTGGCGCAATTACCATTAAGCAAGCAATTATTATTGCGGTTATCTTTGAGTTTGCTGGTGCTATATTGGCTGGTGGCGAGGTAACAGCAACAATTCGTAAAGGTATTTTAGATGCTGCGGTCTTTGAAGATAGCCCGCATTTATTGGTTTATGGTATGTTGGCATCGCTTTTGGCAGCAGGAACTTGGCTAATGATTGCGTCTAGTTTTGGCTGGCCAGTATCAACCACCCACTCAATTGTAGGCGCTATTGTTGGTTTTGGTGCAGTAGGTGTAGGGGTTGACGCAGTGGCTTGGGATAAAGTAGGCTCTATTGTCATGAGCTGGATTGTTTCACCATTGATTGCAGGCACACTTGCCTTTATGCTGTTTAGAAGTTTGCAAAATCTGATTATTGATACCAAGCATCCATTTGATAATGCGAAAAGGTACGTGCCTTTTTATATGTTCTTGGTGGGCTTTGTTATTTCACTGGTGACAATTTTTAAAGGGCTTAAGCATGTTGGCCTGCATTTTGATATGGGCACTAGCTATTTGTTAGCGCTAGGCTTTGGTTTGTTGGTTATGCTAGTGGGTACTATTATTATTCGTCGTATTAAAGTTGACCCTGCTGAAAACGAAGATTTTCACTTCACCTCAATGGAAAGAATTTTTAGTGTTCTGATGATTATTACCGCAGCAGCAATGGCTTTTGCTCATGGATCTAACGATGTAGCAAATGCCATTGGCCCATTAGCAGCGATTTATAGTGTTATTGAAAGTGGTGGAATGATCGGTGCTAAGAGTGCATTGCCAGTTTGGGTATTGCTAGTTGGTGGTGGTGGTATCGTATTTGGTTTGGTCACTTATGGTCATAAGGTAATTGCTACGATCGGTACAGGAATCACTCAGTTAACACCATCACGCGGCTTTGCTGCAACATTAGCAGCAGCATCAACGGTGGTTATTGCTTCGGGCACAGGTTTGCCAGTATCAACAACCCAAGTATTAGTGGGTGCGGTGCTAGGTGTTGGTTTGGCGCGTGGTTTGGCGGCATTAGATACGCGCATGATTAACAAGATATTCCTTTCATGGCTGGTTACTTTGCCAGCTGGTGCGGTTATGTCTATTATATTTTTCTTTATACTTAAAGCCATTTTTGGAGCGTAATTATGACATTAGATGAAATTCAAACAAAACTAGAGGCAGCTATTGAAGGCGCAACTGTTACCATGCAGGGTGACGGCTGTAATTGCTCAACCTTGGTAGTTTCTCCGACATTCGAAGGAATGGGTTTGTTGGCTAGGCAGAGGATGGTGTTGGCAGCTGTACGCACAGAGATTGATTCCGGTGAGTTGCATGCGCTAAGTATTAAAGCTCGTACACCTGAAGAGGTCGCTTAATTCTATTCGTTTTCATGTGTTGCTAACACATGAACATTTTGCTCGAAATCAATCATTACGTTGATATTAATTGGTCGGCAGCAAACAGAGCAGTCCTCAATATAGCTTTGCTCAAACTCTGAACAATCCACCTCTATTTCAATTATTTCGCCACAATAGGGGCAATCAATTGAATGCGACTGTATTTCATTCATCGATATTCCTATCGTCTAAATCTTTCATAATGGCTTCTCGAACGTCAATTGAGTAATTGATCCATCCGCTAATTTCACTGCTGTGGCGCTTACAACCAACACAATAGTTAGATTTGTTGTATTTGCAAATACCGACACATGGGGTTTTAATGGGTTTATTTTCGTTCATTTGCTCATTATAATTTGCTAATACACTTTGCACGGTAAAATACACAGCTTTATTTAAAGACAATTATATTATGGGCTTTACAAAATTAGGTTTATCGGACACCATTCTAGAGGCAATAAAAAAGAAGGGTTACGATACACCATCACCCATCCAAGAAAAATCTATCCCCTTAATTTTAGAGGGTAAGGATGTTATGGCTGCGGCGCAAACTGGCACAGGAAAGACAGCTGGCTTTACGTTGCCGATTTTGCAGCTATTGTCAAAAGGTCAGCCAACCAAATCAAATCAAGTTCGCACATTGATCCTTACGCCAACTCGTGAGCTGGCTGCACAAGTTCAAGAAAGTGTTAGAACATATGGACAAGGCCTTCCACTTAAATCAGCGGTAGTTTTTGGTGGTGTTAAGATTAATCCACAAATGCAAAAACTTCGTGGTGGTGTTGATATTTTAGTGGCAACACCTGGTCGATTAATTGACCTATATTCACAAAATGCAGTGAAGTTTGATGAGCTAGAAATCATCGTATTTGATGAAGCTGATAGAATGCTAGATATGGGATTTTTCCCTGATATTAAGCGAATTTTAAAGTTTTTACCTGCTAAAAGACAGACATTGATGTTCTCAGCCACCTTTTCAGATGAGATTAGAAAACTGGCAAAAACCTTGGTTAATAATCCTGTTGAAATTTCTACAGCAGTGCGTAATACAACGGTTAAATCGGTTAAACAATGGGTTCATCCAGTTGACAAGTCTAAAAAACAAGCGCTTTTAGCTAAGTTAATTGAAGACAATGCTTGGTATCAAGTATTGGTGTTTAGTCGTACCAAGCATGGTGCTAACCGTATTGCCACACAACTTGGCAAGAAGGGTATTTCAGCTACGGCCATTCATGGCAATAAGTCTCAAGCTGCGCGCACAAGAGCGCTTGCTGATTTTAAAAATGGCAAGGTGAATGTGTTGGTAGCAACAGATATTGCCGCTCGTGGTATTGATATTGTTGAGCTTCCACATGTGGTTAATTTTGACCTTCCTCATGTGCCTGAAGATTATGTACATCGTATTGGTCGTACCGGTAGAGCGGGCTCAAAGGGTGAAGCGATCTCATTGGTAAGTGCAGATGAAATTAAGCAATTGTTTGATATTGAGCGTTTAACTCAAGTCAAGTTGGAGCGAATTATGGTGGATGATTTTGTGCCGGATCATAACCTGCCTGATTCTCCAAAAAACATGCCAAAGCCAAGAAACAAAAAGCCTAAAAAAGATAATAAGCGCAACAAGCCAAGATACGGAAAAGATAGTAATTCTGCTGAAAATAAATCTAAAAAGAAAAAAGGGTTTTGGGGTAATAAGCCAAATAAAAAATCTAATAACAATTCTGATCAAAGCAGAGGGAAAAAAAATGACAGATAAATTGTCAATGTTGTTAGCAGTATTTTTTATGTCAATGTCTGCACAGGCTGGATTATGGGAAAAAATGACCACTATGGGCACTGAAACTATTAAGCCAAGCTCTGAGTATTTGATTGAAACCGCTGGTTGGAATATTCGAGTGTATGAATGGATTCCCGCTGATAATCCTAATGCACGCTGTATGTTTGCTGCAGGTTCGCAAAAAGGTGGCGTTGCTTGTTATTCGATCAATGATTAATAAATGTTCGCTATTGAATTACTGATTGTTATTGTATTGGTGGTAATTGTGTTTTATTTATTAAAAGACAAATTGTAGATTTCTAAATTATCATGCCTAGTCCTATCATTATTACAATTGTAGAATCTATATTATTTCCAGATTATAGTGGCCTGTACCAGCATTACAATCTTTCGGAGCGCCGAGTAAACAGCATTCGAAAGGCGCTTGCCTTAGTTAAAAAACAACCTGTAGATTTTATAGTGGTGGAATTTTTCTATGCTTATAGTACAAACTACAGCGGCATCTATAAATCTAATATAGAAGTTCTATTGGTTAGTCTTATTAAATACTCTCCAAAAACTAAGGTAATTGTACTGGCAAACAAAAAGGAAATAAAGCATGTGGGCGTGCTTGATGCTGTTGATTACCCATTGCATGGTATTTTACAACTTCCAACTTCATCAGACAAAATAGAGGCTTTGCTCGATAATAATTGATTATCGTCTGACGTGAATCAATTCTACAATCTTAAAAACTTAATTCTAGACAAGATGTTTGGAGGTGTATAGTTAAAACATATAGGATTTATATGTTTATCTAAGGGGGCGTGAGATGAGTAACGATACAAGGGTGAATACCAAAGTAGTTGCTGTAACTTTGGGGGTTGTAGGGTCTTTATATTTGCTAGGAATTTCAATTATAGCAATGTCATCAGAGGCCTATGGACATAACGTAGCTGAATTCATAATGACAGTGTATCCTGGGTATGCACTAAGCTTGGTGGGTATTATCTATGGAATGTTTTGGGCTTTTTTAGATGGAGCAATCTTTGGTGTAGTATTTTCATTTATATACAATCAAGTGCTGAAATGCCCATGCTTTAAATAAACTGAAGCGTTCAATCTAGTTTCTATTTGTTTATTAAGGGCGAAAAAAAAGCCATTAAAAAATGGCTTTAAATATTGATTTGGTGGAGATG